>JAIYBI010000389.1 GCA_027488595.1 Opitutaceae bacterium
GGGTCGACCGAACCGGTGTCTACCACCGCCTTGGACGCAACACGGCAGGTAGTCGTGGTGCGTGACCTCACCCCGCTCTTCACCGCCCCCGCCCGCTTCATTCGCCTCCGTGTGAATTGGTAGCGAGATCCAAAATCCGTCCGAAATAGACCTTCCGCCACCTCAAACGCGGATGATAAGCCCAAAAGAAAAAGCCCAGAGCAGGGAGACGGCGAGGAGGATGAGCATCAGGAATGGGCTGGGGCGTCGGTCACCTTCGGTTACGATGGAAAACTAACCCGATGGCGTCTGAGAACCAGTCCGCCCAAAGCTGCGCTGTTGCTCGCGTAATTGGCAAGCGAGCACCGAACGGGCGAAAAGACGATGCTAGGATCACACGGACTCAGCGCGCCGCCGCCTCGAACTCGAGACGGAACATCCGGGTGCGACCTTCGACGGCCGGACGCCAAAACCAACCTTTCGTATCCCAACACTGGGCGTAGGGAAAAAGCTTGGCCAAATCTCGGTAAAGGGAAACCGCGGCGGCGGTATCTCCCTGCAATTCGTGCGCCTGACCAGCGATGAAGTAGCAGGCCGCGACATCATTCAGGGCCGAAAGCACCAAAATCTTTTCTCTTTCGATCGCAGGGATAATCGCGGCCAAGCTGCCTTGCTGCAGTCGGGCCTCAGCCTCGAAAAGTTCGCGACATTTCCCCGTGTATTCGGCCACCGCCTCAAAATCCCTGGCCGCAAGAGCATCCCATGCGCGTTTGGTCAGGGCTGCGGAAGTCGTTGTGCTGAGATCGAACTCTTTGGGTCCGCGCACCACCGCATTGTCATTCGCGCCCGCGTCCACTGGGCCAAGGAGCAAAGCCAAAAGGACGCACGTCGCTGTATCGAACTTTTTAGACCGGTGCACGATGAGGAGGGGCCGATCTTCAGCGCCGGGCAGGCTCTAGTGCCCCAAAGGTGTCGCCCAAACGAAGTTCGCAATTCAGCAGAATGTGTTGATTTGAGTCGAAGCGCTTCATGACGAGATCGAGCAAACGCTTGCCCCCGGTGAGGCCGATTTGCCGGTAGGGAATCTGCACTGTGGAGAGGAAAGGAGCGCCAACGGGCCTGGCGATTCCATCGAAGCCAGCTACGGAGACGTCCTTGGGAACCGCCAGGCCGGCCTTTTTGAAGAAATTGATCAAATCGTAGGCTTGGTGATCAGCGGCACAAAGCCACGCGGTGACGCCATCACGGGTGCGCTCGAGTGCTTTTGCGTGCGCCGCTTCCACGCCCAGAGGCTGTCGCTGCCTTACGTTTATCACGTCGTTTGGATCAATATCCAGATCCAGGGCGGTGAGTTTTTCTACAAACGCGCTATAACGTCGCAGCGCCCAGCTGGCCTCGACGGGGTATCTCCAAGTGAAAAACCCGACTCTACGATGTCCGAGCGAACTTAACTCGTCCATCAGACGACTCACTCCCCGATAATGATCAACATCCACGCAGTCGAGGGGCTGGGCACCATATTGTTCAACCAGCGACACCACAGGATAACGACTCCTTAGTTCGTTCACCACCGATACCGGGAAAGGGTAGATCAACATCACCCCATCCCAGGCGCGACGTCGGGCGTTCAAGATGTGACCGTAGGAGGGATCGTCGATGTGGAGAACGTTGGGGCGGACAAAATGCAAATCGAGGCGGACTTCATGAGCCCGCGCAAACTCCGAGAGCCCATTGAGTAACTCCTGACCGGGATTTCCATAGTCGGTGTGCTTGAAACTCGGAAGCTCGACGCAGATCAAAACCCCAAAACAAACCCGCTTCGCAACGCGGCGATGCGCGGCGGGCTCCCGCTTCTCCAAGTGATTGTAGCCGAGTTGAGCGGCGAGCGCGAAAACCTTTGCGCGGGTTTCGGAATTGATTCCGGGGTGATTTGTGAAGCACCTGGAAACCGTAGCACGGGAAAGAGATAGGCGACTTGCAATGATCTGCTGATTTACTTTCACATCGGTCGCCATTTCGTTCGCATGAATCCTCAAGCCAGCCGGAAAGTAAACCGGATTTTTCATCGAATCGGACGTGGCGAAATCATTAATCATGCGAAATAGACCTTCTCGGCTAGAGTATTTATGCAATTTTATGCATCTTGCAAGCTTTACAATCACCCGAACGCGGCGTAATCTAGTGACCGTGAATTCCTCCCCAACCCTCCGTCGCCCTTGGTTCGAAGTCGTTAGTTTTTGCGGGTTAGTCGCAGGCTGCTGCACCGCATCCCCCGTTGTAGAAGTCGCCTCTACACCCAATGAAGGCTGGCAGTTGCTGCGAGATGGCGAGCCCTATGTAGTCCGCGGCGCGGGCGGCGACACGCACTTGGAGGAGTTGATTGCAATCGGAGGCAACACGATCCGGACGTGGGGCATTGATCAACTGGAGGCTCGCGTTGATGGAAAAACCCTTTTGGAGCGATGCCAGGAACTCGGCCTCACGATAATGGCAGGTATCTGGATCGAGCATTCACGCCATGGTTTCGACTATTCAAATCCGTCCCAGCTTCAGCGACAGCGAGACATGGTTCGGGAAAGCGTCCGACGTTATAAAAACCACCCTGCCATATTGTTGTGGGGTCTGGGAAATGAGATGGAAGGCCCGAGCGCGGACGGGAGCGACGCCAGGGTATGGCGCGAACTCAATGAACTTGCGAAGATCGTGAAAGAGGAAGACCCGGACCATCCAGTCTGCACCGTCATTGCCGGTGCGTCGGCTAAAAAGATTCAGGCGCTTATGCGTGACTACACAACGCTCGATATTCTTGGCATCAATGCCTACGGAGGCGCAGCGAGTGTCGGTGAAGCGGTCGCTTCGGCAGGCTGGACAAAGCCCTTCATTCTCGCGGAATTCGGTCCAACCGGCCACTGGGAGGTGGAGAAAACGGCATGGGGCGCACCTATCGAACCATTGGCGAAGGAAAAAGCCGCGAACTACTATACGACCTACAGGAGCGTGATGGCAGACAGTCGGGACCGCTGTTTGGGAACATTTGCGTTTGTCTGGGGGCATAAGCAAGAGACCACCGCAACGTGGTATGGGATGTTTCTCTCCAGCGGGGAAAAACTGCCAACTGTGGATGCCGTCGCCTACGCATGGACCGGAAAGTGGCCCGCCAATCGCAGTCCTCGCATCGACCGGATCGAAGCTTCGTTCGCCGGCCGCTCGGTTGCACCCGGTGAGAATCTAACTGCCAACGCCGTGGTCTCCGACAAGGATGGTAAGCACTTGCAGTTTGACTGGCAGGTAGTCGCCGAGAGCACGGACCGCAAGGAAGGCGGTGACCACGAAAATGCACCGCCCAGCTTCCCAGAATGCATCGTCAAAGGCAACGGACCGCGCGCCGAACTTCGCGCGCCCGGCAAACCCGGCGCATATCGTATTTTTCTCTATGTGCGAGACGGCAAAGGCGGTGCGAGCGCGGATAATCTACCTTTTTTAGTAGAGTAGACCCACCGTGATCGCAGGGTGATTTTTCTTCAAGAAGTGGACTGGGAGCGCCGAATTATGAATGCGAACTAAGCGCATAAAATGCTTATTTTCAGATTAATATGCCCCATAATTTGCTCGGATAATAAATATGCAATTCCATGCAACATCTTCTTGACAACACCTGCGAATCACTCACCTTTTTGACGAATTAAGAGACCACTTGCCATCGCGCACACCCGAACGACGAGAAAAGTCAGTTAACCCCACGATTATCCCCGCTGAATCCCCCACCCAGCCAGAACCGAGGTCAGAGACCCTTCGACTGAGTTGTTCCGAATTGAAATTTTGAGTAAGCACAAGTTCTTATAGTTATGAATTTGCGCACCGTCTATTTTTGAGTTCACTCCTATAGGCTAGCTTCTCTCATCCCCTACCCCGCCAGTATCTACCCCAATGAAAATTTCCCCTAGGACTCTCTCGCGCGCAGCCGTTGCATTCTATTGCATAGCTGGAGCGTCGTTCCTTGAAGGTGCGACCACCACGTTGCTCGATCTGAATTTCAATAGTGCGGGTGCAAGTTACTCTGCGTTTGGCTCGACGGCTCTTACCGGCACGCCGGGTGCGGGAACTACAACCCTCACGCCCACCATCCCCGGTCAAACGGGCTTCGCCAGTCCTCTCTTTGCCACGACTCCCACCAGCGGATACCTCGCGCTGGCCCCAAACGCATCTGCCGTCAACGCATCCACCTACTTCGGCGGTTGGGCTGCGAATGTGACGTTGGCCAC
>JAIYBI010000282.1 GCA_027488595.1 Opitutaceae bacterium
ACTATGCGGCCGGTTCGCGGCAAGAGTGCCAGAGATAGAGTATCACGCCGACGCAGATGCCGGCATCGGCGATGTTGAAGGTCGGGTAGATGTAGCTGCCGAAGTGGAAATCGAGGAAGTCTATGACGTGGCCGTAGAGGAGGCGGTCGGCGAAGTTGCCCACGATGCCTCCGCAGAGCAGCCCGAAGGCAAGCTGGGCCTGGGCGGCCCGCAGCCCCAAGTGCCGACGGCCGTAGAAAATGCCGATCAGGGTGATCCCGGCGAGGAGCGCGAGGAAAGTGCTCTTGCCGGCGAAGAGGCTCCAGGCCGCGCCGGTATTGCCCACATGCACGAGGTAAAAGAACCCCTTGATCACGGTAATGGCTCCGTCCTCGGGCCAGTAAGTGGGGAAATCAAGCGTTGCCGAAATCCAGATTTTGGTGAGCTGGTCGAAACAGAAAACCACCAAACCCACGCTCCAAAGAATCCGATAAGCTGCGACGCGTTCAGCGAAGTCCGGCCGGACCGCGTTCGGTTGGTCCTCTGGCTCACCGGAGTTGACGGGCTTATTGTCTGAAAGGGGAAGGTCCAAAGTTAAGTGGGATGGCAAACTAGCGTGCCGTCAGGGCCGAAGGGAAGCGCAAGTTTTTAGCGGGACCTTTTTTAGCGGAGGCGACGTTACCCGTATCCGCGCGTTCCACGTGAGATGAGGCCGGACGCCGAGCCTGGTGTGCGGCGGGTCATCGCGTTTTCCTTCCCCCGTCGCTGGCGTTCCCTGTCGGCTTGGTTTGTGTGCGTGGTGATGCCAGCTCCTGTCGCCTCTCCCGTCGTTGCCGCACTTGCGGTCACCAGTGTCGTTAAAAACTATGGCGCCCGCCGCGTGCTTGATCACGTTTCATTCTCGGTTGCGCCGGGAGAGCGGGTTGCCCTCACCGGCCCCTCCGGCAGCGGCAAGACGACCTTGCTCAACTGCCTGGGCGGCGTTGATCGGCCGGATTCGGGAGAGATTCACTTGCTCGGCGCGCGCATAGACCGGCTCGACGCCGATGGCCTGAATCTCGTCAGGCGCGAACGAGTGGGCACGGTGTTCCAGTTTTTTCATCTGCTGCCGACCCTCTCGGCCGCGGAGAATGTCGAGCTTCCGCTCCAGTTGATCGGTGTCACGACCGCCGAGCGGGCACAGCGGGTGGCGGCAGTGCTGGAGCGGGTTGGCTTATCGGCGCGCTCCCATGCGCTGCCCTCGCAGCTTTCGGGCGGTGAACAACAACGTGTCGCTATCGCGCGTGCGCTCGTGCATCGGCCCGCGCTGCTTCTGGCCGACGAGCCCACGGGCAATCTCGATACAGCCAACGGGGAGAACGTTCTGCGCCTCCTCCGCGAACTCACGGACGAGACCGGCACCGCACTCGTTCTGGTCACCCACAGCGAGGAGGCCGCCTCCATTTGCCACCGCCGCATCCACCTGCGCGACGGCCTGGTGGTCAGCGCGTGACTGGATCGCACTTCCGCCATTTTCCCTTTGCCATCATGACCCTCCGCTCTTCGCGCGTTTCGTTGCTTCCGCTGCTTTTTCGGCGATTCACTTTGCGGCACTGGCGTCACGCTTTCGGGCAGAATCTTCTCCTGGTTCTGATCCTCGCGTTGGGCGTCGGCGTGTTCACCGCGGTGAGGCTCGCGAATCGGGCGGCAGTCTCGAGCTTTACGCATTTCACCGAGACGCTGACCGGAAGCAGTGATTGGATTATTCAAGCACCGGCCGGTTCTCTGCCCGAGAGTGTTCTGCCCGAGCTGCGTGCGGCGTTGGCGGATCTGGCCGTGCAGGTTCATCCGGTGGTTGAAAGCACGGCCAGCGCGGCAGGTCCGTCCAATGGCTCCGGGGGCGCCGCATTTGGCCGCCGCACCTACACGCTGCTCGGGGTGGATCTGATCGGTGTGACGAATCTTGCCGGACAACAGGCCGCCGCCCAGCGGTTCTTTGGACAACGCGAGTCAGCCGAGAACACGGTGAACGAGGCCCCAGCCCAGGCTGATTTCTGGTCTCTCTTCCGCGATGGTCCGCAGGTGTGGGTAAGTCCCGCTTTGGCGGGAGAAAACATTCCCCGTCCCAAGTCACTCAGTTTGATCGTGAATGAACGACTGCTCTCCGTGCCCGTCGCCGGACTGATTCCTCAGGTGCCCGACGGGCCTTCGGCGCCGTCCAACCTACTCGTGCTCGACCTCCCGCAACTCCAGCGCCTCGTCGGTCGCGAGGGTCAACTGGACCGGGTGGAGTTTGTGCTCGAAGCCGGTCACGCACTTGACTCCCGCCGCACCGCGCTCGGCGAGCGACTCGCCGCACTGGGGCGCACTGCCGGAGGCGAACGCTGGCTCGCCACCACTCCCGGAGCCCGCCGCGAAACCGCGGCGACAATGACGCAGGCCTTTCGGCTGAATCTTACCGTGCTGTCGCTTATCGCCTTGCTCGTGGGGTTGTATCTGGTTTTCCAGGCCTTGGACGGGGCCGTGGTTCGCCGTCGCGCAGAGATAGCGGTGCTACGGTCTCTCGGAGTTGATGCCGCATCCCTTCGGCTGGCGTGGCTGCTTGAAGCAGCCTTGCTCGGACTGGCGGGCGGCGCGCTTGGCCTGTTGCTGGGGTGGCTCGGCGCACAGGTCGCGGTTCGCGCTGTCGGGCAAACGGTGAATGCGCTCTACTACGCCACCAGCGTCTCCGCGGCCCAGCTCGCCTGGCCGGAGGCCATTCTGAGCCTCGCAGCCGGAGTTATTGCGAGTATCGTTGCCGGTTGGGCTCCTGCTCGTGCCGCTTCGCTCACACCGCCTGCGCAGATATTGGTGCGGGGCGCTCCCGGCACGATCGGCGGCCCGTGGCTGCGCAGTTGGCCGCTCGCGATCGGGTCGCTCTTGGGCGGAGCCTTGCTCGTTCAATTGCCGCCGCTGGCTTTGGCTGGCGGCAACCGCTTCCCGCTCGCGGGTCATGTCGCCGCGCTCTGCGGCATCCTCGGCGGCGGCGTGATGGCCGCGCTGGCGATTCCCGCCTTGGGGCGGGTCTTGCGTCCGCTGGCCTCCCGCAGTGCGCCTTGGCGGGTGGCGCTCGGCCATATTCGCCGCCCGACCGGCCGGCATCGTTTGGCTGCCGCCGCCCTCGTGTGCGCGATCGGCATGGCGGCCGGCATGGCAATCCTCGTCGCGAGCTTCGAGCGCTCCGTGCGCACGTGGATCAATACCGCGCTTCAAGCGGATCTTTACATCTCAAGCCAGGGCGCGCAGAGCGCTTCGAGTAACAACCGAATCAGTGCGGAAACCTGGCAGGCTATCGCCGCTCATCCGGCCGTCGCCCGCGCCGCGTTGTTCAACGCTTACCCCATCCAGCTCGACGGCCGGCCGACCATGCTCGGCGGCACCGACCTGGCGGCGCAGAATTCACGCGGCGGTTTTATGTGGATCGCTCCGCCCGCTTCCCTGGCGGTGTTCGATCCGACGCAGAACGCGTCCTTCGCGCTCGTAAGCGAGAGTTTCTCGGACCGCTTTAAAGTGGCGCGAGGAGACACAGTTAACGTGCCCACACCCGACGGCGCGAAGGCGCTTACTGTCGCAGCCGTGTTTGCCGATTACGGAAACGAGCGTGGCAACATTCTCGTCGAGCGCCGCCATGCCGTGCACTGGTTTGGGGGCGACGAACATGCGACCAGTATCGCACTGGATCTTATTCCGGGAATCGAGCCAGAGGCGGTGCGCGCAGCTTTGATCGCGGCAAATCCCGGGCTCGCGATCTACACCAACGTCTCCTTGCGCGGTGAAGTGCTGCGAATCTTCCGTCAGACTTTTTCAATCACCTACGCGCTTGAGGCGATCGGGGTGATTGTCGCGGTGGCGGGTCTCGCGCTCACGCTGGTCAGCGTCTTGTTGGACCGGCGTGACGAACTCACCACCCTGCGTGCGCTGGGCTTCCGTCGCGCCGAGATTGCCAAGGCCACGTCGATTGAGGGCGGGGGGCTCGCGCTCTGCGCCACCCTCTCCGGTCTCGCGCTTAGCTTCGCGCTCGGTTGGGTGCTCATTCATGTCATCAACAAGCAATCCTTCGGCTGGACCCTCGCGTTTGCCGTGCCGGCCGGGCAACTCGCCGCCCTTGCAGCCCTGGTGATTGGCACCGGTGCCACGGTGAGCTACTTTGTCGGGCATTGGGGTGCGACGCTGCCAGCTGACCGAGAGGAATGATTGGCCACAAGAATCACAAAATGTGCGAAAAATGAATTCCCCCTTCCGCCTCTTCTCCGTCCTTTGCGTCTTCTGTGCCATTTGTGGTCACTTTCTCCGTGGCATGGAAATCCCGGCCACCACGCCCGACGGCTACAGCGTGCCGCAACCGAATCCCGCTTTTGTTTTCCCGCGCGATCATGGAGCGCATCCGGATTTCAA
>JAIYBI010000349.1 GCA_027488595.1 Opitutaceae bacterium
CCCGCCTCGTGCAACGTCAGGCCTTTGCCGGCATGATCTGGTCAAACCAGTTTTTTCACTACGACGTGCGCGAGTGGCTGGCCGGCGACGCCAACCAGCCGCCGCCGCCCGAAGGCCGGAGCCGGGGGCGCAACCGCGAGTGGACCCACCTCAACAACGCCGATATCATCTCGATGCCCGACAAGTGGGAATACCCCTGGTATGCCGCTTGGGACCTCGCCTTTCACTGCATCCCGCTCGCCCAGATTGATCCCGCCTTCGCCAAGGACCAGCTCGTGCTGCTCACCCGCGAGTGGTATATGCATGCCAACGGCCAGTTGCCCGCCTACGAGTGGGCCTTCGGAGACGTCAACCCGCCCGTCCATGCCTGGGCAACCTGGCGCGTTTTCCAGATCGATCGTAAACAACGCGGCGACGCCGGCGACCTCGCTTTCCTCGAGCGCGTTTTCCACAAGCTCATGCTCAATTTCACCTGGTGGGTGAACCGCAAGGACGCCGAGGGCCGCAACGTTTTCCAAGGCGGCTTTCTCGGCCTCGACAACATCGGCATCTTCGACCGCAGCGCCCCCCTGCCCACCGGCGGCCACATTGACCAGGCCGACGGCACAAGCTGGATGGCGATGTATGCCCTCAACCTTATGCGCATCGCGCTCGAACTCGCGCAGCACAATCCGGTTTACGAGGATATCGCCACCAAGTTCTTCGAGCACTTCCTGCACATCGCCGAGGCCATGAACCGCATGGGCGAGGACGGTGTCGGTCTCTGGTGCGAGGAGGACGAGTTTTACTACGACGTGCTCCGCCTGCCGGGCGGCGGCTCCCGCAAACTGAAGGTGCGTTCACTGGTCGGTCTCATCCCGCTCTACGCCGTCGAGGTTCTCTCGCCCGAGCTGCTGGCCGCCGTGCCGAATTTCAACCGTCGCTTGGAGTGGTTTCTCAACTACCGCCCCGATCTCGCCCGCCTCGTCTCGCGTTGGAGTGAGCCTGGCATGAAAGAACGCCACTTGCTCTCACTGCTGCGCGGCCACCGCATGAAGTGCCTGCTGCGCCGAATGCTCGACGAGACCGAGTTTCTCTCGCCCTACGGCATCCGCGCCATCTCGCGCCATCACCTCGACCATCCTTACGAGCTGCACGCCGCCGGGCAAAACCTGCAGGTGCGCTACGAGCCCGCCGAGTCCTCCTCCGGCCTCTTTGGCGGCAACTCGAATTGGCGCGGCCCCATCTGGATGCCGGTCAATTACCTGCTCATCGAGTCGCTCCAGAAGTTTCACCACTACTACGGCGACGACTTCAAGGTCGAGTGCCCCACCGGCTCCGGCCGTTTCCTCACCCTGGCGGAAATCGCCGCCGAACTGACCGCCCGCCTGTCGCGTCTTTTCCTAAAAGACGCCGAAGGCCGCCGCCCCGTCTCCGGCACGCACGAGAAACTCGCTGCCGACCCGCACTTCCGCGATCTCGTATTTTTCCACGAATACTTCCACGGCGACACCGGCCGAGGCGTCGGCGCCTCGCACCAAACCGGCTGGACCGGCCTCGTGGCCAAGCTCCTTCAACCCCGCCAGGAGTAGCCCGACCTCCAGCATTCCCGGCACGCAAACGTCACAGCGGGCGCGGGAATAAGTTCTTCGCGCCATGCTCTTATCCTCGCATGAACGCTTCCTCCTCTCCCGTCATTTACGTCACAGGTGCCACCGGCAACCTCGGCGCCGCTGTCGCCCGCTCACTCCTCCGTCAGGGTGCCCGCCTCGTGCTCCCCGAGCGCGCCCAGGATCGCCTGCCCAAACTCTTCCCCGAACTCGTCGGCTCGCCCGATCACCTTCTGCTCGGCGGCGTCAACCTCGCCGACGAGGCCTCCGTCGCCGCGACGGTGGAAGCCGCCCGCGAGCGCTTCGGCCGCGTTGACGGCCTGGTCAACACCGTCGGCGCCTGGCGCGGCGGCGGAGCCAGCTACGAGGCTCCGCTTGCCGACTGGTCCCTTCTCCACGAGGCCAACGTGCTGCCGGTGCTCCTCACCTGCCGCGCGCTCGCCCCGGTCTTCCTCGCCCAAAAATCCGGCCGCGTGGTCAACATCTCCTCACGCGGCGGGCTCCATGGCGACGCCGGCTCGGCCGCCTACGCCGCTGCCAAGGCCGCCGTCCTGCGCATCACCGAGACTTTCTCCGCCGAGCTCCGCGAGTCCGGGATCAACGTCAACGCCGTGCTCCCCTCCACCATCGACACCCCGCAAAACCGCGCCGCGATGCCGACCGCCGACCACGCCCGCTGGGTGCATCCCGACGCCATCGCCGACGTGGTCTCCTTCCTCCTCTCCGACGCCGCCCGCGCGATTCACGGCGCGTCCATCCCCGTTTACGGTCTCTCCTGATTCTCCCTGCAGCCCGCATCCAAAACCTTTTCTGCCTCATTATCATGAAAAATTTTAATACCACGCTCGCCGTCTTCGCCCTCGCCCTCGGCTACGCCCCGTCCGTTCGCGCCCAGACCCCATCCGCGTCCACCCCCGCAGCCTCCACCACCGCACCCTCCACCGCCAAGACCCTGGTCAACACCAACGCCAAGGGCCTCGCCCTCCAAGGCTACGACCCCGTCGCCTACTTCACCGAAGGCAAACCCACCAAAGGCAGCCCCGCCCACACGGCCGAGTTCGCGGGTGCC
>JAIYBI010000468.1 GCA_027488595.1 Opitutaceae bacterium
CGGCCTGCTCGACCACAATTACGCGACCGTCTTTGAAAGTCACCCGCACCCGCTCTTCGCTGCGGGATTGGTAGACGGGCTGGTAATCGGGCACGTCCACCACGCGGTAGGATTTGCTGGCGGCATCGTAGGTCACGTAGCGGCGGTAGCCGGTGGAGCGGGTGCCTTGGTATTCCTGCCAGTAGGCGTTGAAAACCCAGGTGGTTGCGCGGCCGGACGCATCGAGAGTTTCGCGCTTTTCGTCGGGCGGGCCGAGCGCGATGTAAACCATGTCCTCACTGTCGCCAAGGTGGATGAGTCGCGCTTTTAACCTCGATTGGGTTGCGGGATCGAGGGTGGTGAAGGCGGCGGTCTTCTCTTTGGCCCGGGATTCAAAGGTGCTGCATCCGGCCGAAAACACCGCGGCGAGCGCGCAGATCGAGAGCAGAAGGAGATGTTTTGGGCGCATGGGAAAATGTGGATCCGGCCACTCGAAAGGCAACCCGGCAGGCGGGAATCATTCGCGCGCCAAGGCGCGCAAGGTGCGCTGGTGGGCGGCCAAACCGATGTCATCGCTGGTTTCGATCAGGGTGTCGAGGAGCAGCCGAACCGCTTCGCAACTCCGGCCGTCGCGATGGCGGGCGAGGGCGAGGAGGGCGGGGAACTCGGCGTGTTCAGGAAACTGCACGCGGGCGCAGTCGAGGGCGGAGACTGCGTCGGCGGCGCGCCCCAAGCGAAGGAGAACGGTCGCGTGGCCGAAAAGGGCGTTGGCCTGCTCGGCGGGTGAAGCGAGTCCGAGGGCGAGGGCGCGCTCGTAGGCGGAGAGCGCCTCGGCGTGGGCACCCTGCGAAGCCAGCGTAAAAGCCTGTTCGGCGGCGATCTCGGGCACGTGCGGGTGACGGGAGTCGAGGTCGCGCAGGGCGGCGAGCACATGGTCGGTTTTTCCGCCGTGGCGGGAGCCGACGATGGCGTCGAGAGCGGGTTTCCATTCAGACATGCGCTCGGAGTCTGGGCGCCGGCCGGCTGGTTTAAATGCAAAATTTTCGATAGCGTCGGCTGTGCCTGTCTTCGCCTTCGCGCTTGTGCGGCAGGTGGCTTGGAGAATGATATGAACACACTTATGCCGGCCCGCGCTCATTCCCTGGTTTCCGCCACGCTTGATACGCCCACTCACGGGGTGATCGAGCTCTCGCACGACTGGCGCGCCCGCGCGGTGCCCTTGCTGGTGCTCACCGGCGGCATGCGGCTGCGCGAGTTGGAGCGTTACTCGACGGGGCGCTTCGCGTTGCGCAGCGGGTATCACTTTCTCAAGGACGGGATCATTGAGTTCGTGTTTAATCCGGCTGATCATCCTGAAGTTGATTTGGAGCGGGAGACAATCCACGTGGCGGGTGATTTTAATGAGTGGCGAGGCGCGGACACGGTGGCGTGGGCGCTTCGCTCGCACGAAGTCTGCGGCCAGCCGGTCATGGTTTGGAGCGGGCCCGCGGCGGCGGTGCTCAAGGGCGACGGCGCCCCGGTGCGATTCAAATTCGTCACGGGTAAACATCTCTGGCTTTCGGTGCCGCTTGGCACACCCAACGCGGTAAGGGATGAGGCCGGCAACTACAACCGCGTGGTGGACCCCGAGCGCACGGGGCTACATCTTTTTTCGTTCCAACTGGCGGCTCCGGCCGACCTGGCACGCACGCTCTCGGTCGGGTGGGCGCAGCGCCAGCAAAGCGAGAGTGTCCCGCTGCATGCGGGCGGTTTCTTCTATGCGTTGAAGACGGATCTGCCGCTGGGCGTGGAAGCGCGCGCAAGCGGCACACGCTTCCGGGTGTTCGCGCCACGCGCCAGCAAAGTTGAGCTGTCGCTCTGCGCCGCGCTGGCCGAGCAGGGCAAGGCGCACCGCTACGCTCTGGTCCGCCGGGAGGACGAAGAGGGGGCGAGCGGCGTCTGGGAGCTTACCTTGGAAGGCAACCTTCACGGCTGGTTTTACTGGTATCAAATCGAGGGTCCGAAGGATGCGTTCGGAGTTTTCGATCCTGCCCGCCGCGTGCTCGACCCTTACGCGCTCGCAGTGGTGAACCGCGAGGGTCCAGGCATCATTCTGGAGCGGGCGCGGCTGGGCGGAGTGAACGATGGTTTTAAGACGCCCGCGTGGCATGATCTGGTGATCGCCGAGGCCCACGTGCGCGACCTGGCGCAGCGGGCGCCGGTGGTGGCGGACGAGGTGGAGCGGCGCGGCTTTACGGGTTTGAAGAAATGGGTGGAGAGCGAGGATTTTTACCTCTCCCGGCTCGGGGTGAACTGCGTCGAGCTGCAGCCTTTGCAGGAGTTCGATAACCAGACGCGCGAAGAATATCACTGGGGCTACATGACGGTGAACTGGTTCGCCCCCGCCAGCGCCTACGCCATGCGCCCGGAGGCGGCCACGGGAGTGCGCGAGTTGCAAGAGTTGGTGCGGGCCTTCCATGCGCGGGGCATCGCGGTGATCGTGGACGTGGTTTACAACCACGTGGGCGAGCCCGCGCACCTGATGTTTCTCGATCGCCTCTACTACTTCGAGCAGGACGCGGCCGGCAACCTCTCCAACTGGAGCGGTTGCGGCAATGACTACCGCGCCTCGTCGGCCATGGCGCAGCGACTCATCATAGACAGCTGCATTCACTGGATGAAGATTTTCGGCGTGGACGGCTTCCGTTTTGATCTTGCCGACCTCATCGGCCGCCCGGTGCTGGAGCAAGTCGAGGCGGCGCTTAAAAAAGTGAAGCCCGACGTCATCCTCATAGCCGAGCCGTGGAGCTTCCGCGGGCACATTGCGGGCGAGCTGCGCGACACCGGCTGGTCGTCGTGGAATGATGGATACAGGAATTTCATGCGCGATTTCGTTCGCGGCGCGGCGCGGCCCGAGACCTTTGAGTATTACCTGAAGGGTTCGCCCTGGTATTACGCGAAGTGGCCGGCGCAGACGGTGAACTACACCGAATCGCACGACGACCGCACTTGGCTCGACGTCATCACTGAAAACGGTGACGGCGACGGCCACTTGCCGACTGTGAACGACCGCCGCCGCACGCATCTCATGGCGGCGGTGCTTTTCTCCTCCATCGGCATACCGATGCTCTCCGCCGGGCAGGATTTCCTGCGCTCGAAACACGGGGTGAACAACACCTACCTGCGCGGTGACCTCAACGCCCTCGATTACCAGCGTATCCATCGCTTCCCTTCCACCCACGCGTATTTCGCGGATTGGATCGCCTTCCGTCGCTCCGAGACGGGCCGTCTCTTGCGACATTTTTCGCGTGCGACCGAGGGCTTCTTTGAGTTTCGGCGTGGCGAAGGGGCGGCGGTGGCGGTGATTTATAACGCCGACCTCAGCCAGGGTCCGGAGCGCTTGCTTTTTGCGATTAACCCGGGCCTCGGCGACGCAGTCATTTCCCTGAGTGATTGGGCTGACAAAGACTGGCAACAACTTGCTGACACAGAGCGCTTTTTGCCCCCCGGTCGCCCGGCCGGCACCCAGCGTGTGACACCCCATCTTTTTGTGCCCGCACTCGGCTGCGGGCTTTGGCGGACCCAGTGAGCTATTAGTCGGGCTAAGCCAAGAAACGCTGCACACGCGGCAAAGTGCGGTCAGCCAAAACCCTTGCTTTCCGCCCGCTCGGGCTTTTCGCTCGCTGTCCCGTGCCCGCAAGGCGCGGTTCAAACTGAATCAGCACACAACACCTATAATAAACGGAGTCTATCATGGCAGTTAAAGTCGCTATCAATGGTTTCGGTCGCATCGGCCGCCTCGTCTTCCGCGCTCTCGTCGAGCAGGGCCTTTTGGGCACCACTTTCGACGTAGTCGCCGTCGGCGATATCGTCCCCGCCGACAATCTCGCATATCTCGTCAAATACGACTCTACCCAGGGTAAATTCAACGGGACCGTCTCCTCCAAGAAGTCCTCCCCGGACAAGGCTGAGGACGACGTCCTCGTGATCAACGGCCACGACATCCTTGTCGTCTCCGCCAAGTCCCCCGCCGAGCTCCCCTGGGCCAAGCTGGGTGTCGAGCTCGTCATCGAGTCCACCGGTCTCTTCACCGAGGCCGAGAAGGCCAAGGGCCACATCACCGCCGGCGCTAAGAAGGTCATCATCTCCGCTCCTGCGAAGGGCGAGGACATCACCATCGTCATGGGCGTGAACGACGAGAAGCTGGACCTCGCGGTCCACAGCATCATCTCCAACGCCTCCTGCACCACCAACTGCCTGGCCCCGCTGGTGCACGTGCTGCTCAAGGAAGGATTCGGCATC
>JAIYBI010000406.1 GCA_027488595.1 Opitutaceae bacterium
AGGGTGTTGGGTGAGAATGCGCTTGGCCTCGGCAGCGATCCAACGGGCCTCGGCGAGCCGCTCGTAACTTTTGTTTGGAAGGCGGTGTTCGAATCCTTCAGCGCGGGGAATGTCTTTCCATGCGGCTACTTTGTTGGCGAGTGGGCCGGTGAGCGGGTGCTCATAGTCTTTTTGCGCACCCGGGGAGTCGAATTTTTCGTCTTCACCATGACGCTCGTAGAAGACACGAGAGACAAAGCGGCCAAGCGTCGGGTGCATGCGATACTGCGCGTTCAGGGTGACCCAGCGTTTAATGTCGCCGGCGCTATGTTGTTTCTTAGCCTCTTCAAATAGACGGTGGAAGAGACTTTGGCCCATGGCGGCTTTAGTTTCTTCGTCGAGGGACTTGTTTAGCTCTCGCTCTATGTCGGGCTCAAGCATGTGGGGGAGTTGGCGATGGTCGCCAACAAGGATGATACGGCGGCGCGCGCGACTGAGCGGGATAAGGAGGTCGAGGGGATTGGCGCGGGCGGCCTCATCCACGATGACGGCGGCGAACTCCGCACCGGAGGCGAGCTGTTCGATCAAAGGTTTACTGACCGCCTGTTGACAGGTGGCGGCGAGAATCACGGTGTAACGTCCGAGGGCTTCTTTGAGGTCGGAATCGTAGCTTAAGTCGTGGCGAAGGCGTTCGATGGCGAGATCGAGCCCCTCGCTGGGCGAGGCGGCGACGCGGGCCTCGGCTTCGCGCTCGGCCTCGGCGAGCAGAGTGGCGACGTCGATATTGATTCGCATGGATCCTCGGCGAGCGGTGGAAGGCGGGGTTAGTTCTTCCAGCAAGCGTGTCTTGGCCACATCGAGAGCGGGCAAAAAATCCAGCGGTTCACTTTCGGCCCAAGCGCAGGCGCGATCTAGGAGAGCGCGGGTAGCAATATCGAGGCGTCCGGCTGCATCGAGACGAGTGCGCAGGCGGTGGGCGGAGCGGGGGCCATCGTCGGAGAAGGCGGCCTCCGAAGTGCGCAGGCCTTGGACAGCGGTTTTGAGCAATTCGATTTCGGGCGCGTCATTCTCGCCGCGACGGAGGCGGGAAGCAAGGGCGCGGAGTTTTTCTTGCAGGGGAAGTGAGAGCAGTTCTCGGGCGCCAGAAACCACGTCGTCGAGTAATTTAGCCGTGCCGGTTTCTGAGCCCGGGGTCTTGAGGTAGGCGATGCGACGTTTACGCAGATCCTCCAGCAGGATTTGAAGGGGTTTTCTAGTGCGGTGAGCCATGGCGGCATCCAGTTTTTGCCGATGCTCCTCACGCCATTTATCTATGCCCAAATCGAGACCTTCGGAACCTCTCTTTCGACCATATTTAATCGGGGGAAGGCCGTTAACCCCGCTGATGGCCACGGCGTTTTCGACCGCATCGTGCTGGAAACTGGTTAGCAGGTTTTTGTCGTAGCTGCGCTCTTCCTTTTCTGAGATTTCGGCCAGGCGGGTCAGGAGGGCGGCGATTACACGAGTTTTGCCTGTCCCGGGGGGGCCTTGGATAAGCGCGATGTCGGGCGTGTTGAGCGCGATATCCAGTGCCTCGATTTGACGGGCGGTTGGTTTATTGGGCGCGAATAATTTGCGAACGGCGGGACTCAAGGGTTCGTGGCGATGCCCGGGACGAGCGGTGCGGGGATGCCCCTCAATCCAAGCGGCGAGTGGGATACCGTTGAGGTTGGCATCAATTCGTTGCCTGGCTGCGGAGCGACGCTGGATGGCGACGGCGTTTCCGGTCAGATCTAGAAAAACCGTGCCGCGTGACGGTGGGTTTCTGTCGGCGAAGCGTGTGCTGGGTTCCAAGATGAGACGAAAGCCTTGAAGCAGCACACAGGTGCCGGAAAACTCAGGCGAAAAGGAGGAACTGGGGCCTCCGGCCAAGGGCGGTTCCGGTAGCACTAGATAGTCCGGTGCGCGCCGTGCCAGCGCCAGATCCTCTTCGCCATAGCGCGCGACGGCGACCTGCTCGGGCGTTGCAGGGGTTTCCAGAGATAGCTCCCAGTTGCCGTTGGCAAGTTTTGTGGCCGAGGTGGTGACCAAGAAGCCAAACTCACAGGCGCGATGGTGGAGCGCCTGCCATTCCATTTTCTCGTAGGTGCGCCAAAGCGCAAGGTAGCCGGCGTTGGACTGGCGAAGGCGCTCCAGTTCGCGCATCGCGCTTTTATCTTGGCCCTCGGGGAAATCGCCGAACTGGATTTCTCCCTCAACCAGCCAGCGGGCATCCTCCGGTTCTCCGCCGCTGGCCGGAATCAGGCGCTCGGCTCGCCAGCCACCGCCGGGGCGAAGCGCCACCACCATGCGTAGGCTGCGTCCAATCAGAAGAAAGGGGCTATTGTCGTCGGCACCGGGACGAAAGACGGCGCGAGACTTACCCTCGTTGGTAGCGGGGGGGAGTAAAAACTCTTCGGTTAACCAGGCGGCAGATTGGGCTAGATCAACGGGGATGCGGATTTTTTTCTCCACCGCATCGAGAATCTTTTGGTCAATGTGAATGCGGAGGGCGTGCTCCTGAATGTGATGGGAGCTGAAGCGGCGGGTGCCTATACTTAGATGCGGGGCAGCGTTTGCCTGAGGGAAGGAAATCTTCTCGATCCAGGTGAGGCGTGGAAAATCATGCAGCAGGCTGTCCAGTAGGGAATTTCGGGACATGGTATCAGTGATTTCGATACGCACCGTTCGCTTGGTGGCTAGATGGAGCAGGAAAAAATCGCCATCGCGTTCAAGCAGGCGCACCTCCTCGCCTATGCGCAAAGGAGTATTCACTAATGGTTGGTCGACGCGAACCTCGATTAGTCGGTTAGAGCCAAAGGTGGGTAGATCACTGAAGCGCATGAAGTGAGTGGGGCAGGAGTTACGCTTTGGCTCCAAAGCGGATGACGCGGTGGAGTTTTTCGTCCGAGCCGAGGTGCAGGTAGGCGCGAGATAGATCGGGGGTCTGCCCGACTGAGGGAGTGACGTTTTCTATCCGTATCGGTTTGGTTTTACCTGGCGGAATCAAGAGCGGCTTGAGCGACGCGTCCGAAGTGTTGCCACGGCGCACGAAGCGGAGGTCTTGGTCGCCACAATTGGTCACCTCGCAGACCAGTTCTCCTGACGTGTTTTTCCGCAGGAGCAGGTTGGCGAGGCGGCGATAGGCCTCTCGCGGAGAGGGCGCAGTGTCGAAGAGGTGACGGGCGTCGATGGTAGCGGCCACGTTGCAGGACAGGCGGAGCCAACCTGAAGCGTCCGGTTTATCACCCTTCGGAGTGAGGAGCAGTTTTCCGAAACGCTCGTGGGGTTTGGAAAGCGGTTCCCAAAGCAGCCAGCTTAGCGTGCGGTTTACTGGCAGCGCATGGCCGCACCAAGGGCATGCGAGTTGGTTTTGATCAGCGAAGTAGGTGGCGCGACACTTAGGGGCTTGGCAATGGAGCGTCATGTCCGCGGCCCGTTCTAGCACGGAGAACCACTCGACGAGCCGAGGGCGCGCGCCGGGGTCGGTGCGGCCCGGGCCAAAGGCACGGGTGAAGAGGGCACGAGTATCGGTGGAGAGCACGCGCTCACGCGGCACTCCTCGGGAGCTGCGGTTTGAGTCGTCGTGCGGATCCTCGATCCATGGCAGTTCGCCGGCGAAGGCGCGTTCCTCAAGTTCGGGTTCACCCTCGGCGACGCGGTCGCCGAGGAAGGGATGCAGCCCGGTCAGGCATTCATGGGCGAGCACCGCATAAGCGTGGAGATCGGTAAGGGTGTTGGCTCCGGTGCGGCCGGCCAACAGTTCCGGAGCGGCGTATCCCGGGGTGTGCAGCCGACCAGGTTCTGCACTGGATTCCGATCGGAGATTATCGCAGTCGATCAGGTGAAGAGAGAAGTCGGATAGTGGGTCACCGGAGAAAAGAACGTTGCCAGCGGAGAGATCGCAGTAGGCGAGGCCCCGAGAGTGGAGTTGATGGAGCACGCGGGCCAGCTGAGCCACAATTCGCAGTCGCCCGCGCAACCCGCCGGTTTCGATAAACCAAGAGTTGGGAGAGGCGATGGAGGCGTTTGGGCTGATCAGATCCCCGATGGAGACGGCATCAGGAAGGAGACGCATGGTGTAGCCCAAGTGGGGAGGACGGAGCACCGTTTCCGGACAAGCCATGGGGAGGTCGCTCAAATCCAGCCGACGGATGCGTTCGATCTGTCGGCGCAAGATCGCCGAGTCTGTGGTGCCGGAAGCGCGAATAAGCTTTACCGCGACACCACCCTCCTTGCAGGCGTAAACATCGCCTTGTCCTCCGCCGCCAAGATGTTTGTCGAGGGTGTGGCGAGTGCCGCGCTCGTCGATCACGTGACGCTCTTTTTTTAGGGGTGTAACGGCTTTCTTCATGGGTGCAGCAGAGCGGCGATAGTTTTATCGTCGGAGTGGCCGGGCACGGGCCACGTGTTAAGGGCGGCGCGAAGTTTGGCGCGTCGCTGCGAGGCAGGCATTGGTGCCACTTCGTTGACCAGCCAGTCAGAGATAGTGTCGAGCCGAGCGGAGTCGAGGTCGTCGGCGATACCGTCGGTGGCGAGAATGACGACCCAAGGCGGGGTGGGACGGAGTTGAAGGATGGTCCAGTCGTTAAGGCGATGTTCGGCACCGAGGGCACGGGTCTCGTTAATCGCATCTTTTTCGGGGCGTGTGGAGAGGAGTCGGGCGGGGGAACCGGACTCGCGGAAAATGATGGCCCCATCGCCGAGGGCAGCCACGGTAAGACCGGCTTGGGCAGTCCAGGCGGCAAAGAGGCAAGTGGTGCTGCATTCCGCAGGCGGGAATGGGGCTACGGCGAGGCGCCAGTGCGCTTCGAGTAGACGCAGAAACCACACGGGCTCGACCTCTGGGTGGCGACGCCACTCGCGAAAGGCGCGATGGGCAGCGGCGGTGGCTTGGCGTGCGCCATGAGCGGATTGGGGGCGGGAGCCAAGCCCGTCGGCTACGGCGACGCCTGCACCGTCCGGCAAGGTGACACCGCGCCAGGCATCTTGGCAGGGCTGACCTTCCAAGCGGTGCCCCGGCCCGCGCAGGGCCAGACCGAATACCTGAACACCTAAGGTTTCAGTAGTGGATTTGGTCGTCGTCATCGAGTGAGGGCGGAGGCGGTGGGAGCACTTGATCCGGCGTGGCGCTGCGGCTGCGGGCTACTACGCTCATAGTGACCCAACGGAAAAAGCGGGTGATTTCTGAAGCTTGGGACCCGTTAAAAACGGGAATTTCTGGGTTTTGAACAAAGCGGGCAAGCATCACAGTGTCGGCGTCGGGACCGATGCCCATGGCGAGACGGGTAGCTTTGGCGGCGCGGGGGGATTGCAGCAGACCGCTCAAGGGAGCCTCCCAAGCGTCGGTAGGGACGCCGTCGGAAACAAGCACCAGCGTGGGGCGATAAGACCGGGAAGGGATAAGGCTGCGATCTTCGAGCATTTTATGGCAGGCCTCGAAAGTGGCGCCCATTGGAGTGCGGCCGGCTGCGTTAAGCGGGCGCCAAGCGGTCAAGGCTTGGTGGGCGGGCATAGGATTGAGGTGGAAGCGAAGATCTCCGCCGAAAGCGAGGGCCCCTACGTGGACGGAGACGCGATGGGATTTCTCGTTGGCGAGTGTGGTCAATAAATCTTGGACGGCGTTATTGAGTGCCTGAATCTTGCCGTGCTCGGCCATGCTGCCGCTGGCATCGAGTAAAAGAAGCAGGGGCAAGGGGCGGGCGTCGGGGAGGGTAAAGTCTTTCGGGGAGAGGTTCATAGTCGTTAAGGGGGCGGGTTGGTCTTCGAGCGTGGCGTGATTTGGATAAGGTGTTTCGTGCAGCACAGCCCCCGAAAAGTCATTTGTCCGGAGATCCGCGGAACTAGCCCTTGTTAAGAACGATTAGTTTTGAGGTTCGTGAGAAAGCTGCAGGCCACTGGGCTCTTCGCTGCGCAGACCGACGACCCTATACCGAGATGCCTGCCCCATTCGTGGCTGGAGCTGATCGTCTGGAGACGACCAGCCGACGTAGGTTTGACCGCCGTGCTGAAGATGAAGGCGGTAACGACCAGCCCCGGTTTTTTTAATGGGGATGAGTTTATGGAAAGTGCCGATAAGCTCTGGCGGACAGGTGGCGGTGATCGGGTTCGGTAGGGGGGAGGCTGAAGAGGGGGTGATGGGGGACGGCCTGAGTTTATCTACCTGGGCGCGCAGGCTCTGATTTTCGCGGCGCAACTCCCACAGGTCCGCTTCGGCCTCAGTAAGGCGATTAGAACGAGCCGTGAGCGAAGGCATCTGCTTTTCCAGTGACTCAATCTGTTGGCGGGCGATCTCCAGTTGTTCGATGGATTGGGCCAAATGAATGGCGTATTCAGTCTCGATGTTATTGGCGGAAGAAGAGGGGTGCCAAGGCGTGTAAACTTGGTCGATAAACTCGGCCTTCTGGTGGTTGCTGAGCTGGCGATTATAGAGATCGTGATCGACGTAGATCAGACAAACATGGACGGAGGTTCCGCGGATGAAGCCCGCCAAGCGGTAGGGCTGAGGCGGAGGGATTTTCCAAACGGTGAGGTCGCTGCCGTTGAAGCGATGGATGGTTTGTGAGCGCCAAAGTGGGCTGCGAATTCGCCAGAGGTAGCGTTCGAGCGCCAGACGGTGATTGGGGCCGGCATTTTCCAATCCGAGGCGTGCTTCATCGCTGAGCTGAACGTCGTAGGTGGAGGATTCCTCGATTCCTGAGAGAACCGAAGCCAACGGAGAGAGGGTTACGAGATCGTCGTCGCGTTCGAAGAAAGGAGCAAAAAGCGGGCGCTCCTCGTAGGCCACCTCAGCGAGAACGGTCCAGAGTTCGGCTTCCGGCACGGCCCCCTTTTGGCGAAGGAGTTCCACGGCGGGACGAAGCCGATCATAGAGGCCGAGATCAAAGGTGACGGGAAGCGGGGGCAACTCGATAAGTGCGTCGGCGCCTTCAAAAATGTAGTAGCTTTTTAAGGACAGAAGCATGCCGGCAACGGCGGCAAAGGGGATGACGCTCTTATAGCCGCCGACTGGGCAGAGGATAGTCTCCATGCCTGCCATGGGCGCGGCGGCGTCCACAATGACGCGGGTGAGGTTTTGGAGGCCCGTTTCGCGGAATCGGCGGGCGTCGAAAACCTGAAGCCCCTCGATGCGGTGCAGCCGGACGACGCAACTAAAGGCACGGGTGATGGCGATGCGAAGGGCCTCGGAGCAGACTTGGCCGGCGCCTGTATCGGAGGCCAGGAGCCACACCTCATCTTCTGCATCGCAGCCGAGGCGTTGCAGCAGGTTGGTTTCGGCACTTAGCCGACGTAGGGAGGTGGCTTGGCTTAGATCAAGCGCCGTAAGATGGGAGCGCAGGCAATCGAGTGCATGAACATCGGGAGAGTCCCACGG
>JAIYBI010000356.1 GCA_027488595.1 Opitutaceae bacterium
AAAGCGCCACCGCCTTCACCCCAAGTTTCCAAAGCGCACGACACTCCTTCACGAGATCGGCGATGTTCAGCCGAAACTGCCCCGGCATGGACGCGATTTCCTCCGGCGCGGGTTTGCCGTCCACCACGAAGAGCGGTGCGATGAAATCTTCCGGCCGCAGCACCGTCTCCTCCACGAGCGCGCGCACCGTGGCGTTACGGCGCAAACGACGCGGACGGACCGGCAGATCAAGATTGGAGACGGCTGGCGTAGTCATGAAGGTATGACATACTAGACACGCCGAGCATTCACCCGCTACAAGATTTTGCGCTGACAGCCGATGCGTCCCGTTGCCTCCAAGTAACTGCGATTCGATTCATCGCTCGCGTTGTTTTCCTCCCCCCGAGGCCCATAAACTCGCCAATCCATTTTGCTGGGCGAAGCCGTCACCTTGGACCAAGGTCCCGTTCACCCCCGGATGAAACTCCTCTTTGTTGCGGACCTGCACTATACGCTAAAACAGTTTGATTGGCTGTATGCCCGTGCGGCCGACTTTGATGCCGTGGTGATTGGCGGAGACTTGCTGGAGTTGGCGGGCGCACTTGATATTGATACCCAGATCGTGGTGGTCGAAAAATACCTTGCCCGCCTCGCCGGGCGGACGCGTGTGCTCGTGAGTTCCGGCAACCACGATGGAGATGCCCGCAACGCGGCGAATGAATCGGTCTGCCACTGGTTGCGTGACGCGAAACGCGCCAACCTTTACGTGGATGGAGATAGCGTCGAGATAGGCGATGCGCTGGTCACCATTTGTCCTTGGTGGGATGGTCCGGAGACCCGTGCCGATGTGTTGAGCCTTTTGGAACGTGACTCCGCGAAGGCGAAGAAGAAGTGGATATGGATTTACCATGCCCCACCCGCCAATTCCCCCGTTTGCTGGAACGGGCGGAAGGCGGCGGGCGATGAGTGCTTGAGCGAGTGGATCGCCCGCTTCAGCCCGGATGTAGTGCTATGCGGACACATTCATAACGCGCCCTTCTACAAGGACGGCTCGTGGATTGATCAGCTCGGGAAAACCTGGGTCTTCAATCCTGGTAAACAAATCGGCCCCGTGCCCACTTACCTGATCCTCGATTTCCAACTATCCCAAGTTCAGTGGTCGTCCCTCGAGGACGAGCACACACGCGAGATCGCAATCAAGGCCTAGGACGGGGATACGGGCGGTTCATCAGTGAATCCAGCACATCGTCCACCATGCCGAGGTGATCATGGCCCTCATACTGGCGCTTCACGTCCACCAGATACTTGTTCAAGGAATCCAACCTCCGCGCCAGAAGTTCGGCGACGTAAAGACTCACTTGCGGATGCTCGATCAGGAATTGCCGGGGATTCTCAACAACCGAGAGCACCGCAGGTGTGATGGCGCGGACGGTGGCGGTGGCCGGGCGGCCTAGCAGCACTGACATTTCGCCAAAAACCACTCCGCGTTCCCTCGCCTTGGCCACCCGAACGCCGTCCCGCAAGACCTCGACCTCACCGGACAAAAGAACCAGCAACTCGCCGCCCTGGGCATCTTGCGCTATGATAACGTCTCCGGCTGCAAACTCACGAGAACTGTGGCTGGCTAGGATATCGATAATCATTGGTTCAGGCTCCACTCAAAGCCCCCGCGTTAGGCAGCGTAAATCAAAAACACCTCCTGCCGCACCGCTATGCGGCCGAGTGCCCCGCACTGCGGTCGTTTTCGAGATCGCCCGATGTGCTCTATTCGCGTGCGGGGAATAAAGTGTGCGGCGACGCGCTCAAAGAAGGGTGAACCTATGAACACTCTTACCCGCGTTTTCCTGCGTGTCTTCTTCCTCGTTCCCGCCCTGCTTTTCGCCGGCGGTTGCCAAAACGTCAGTGTGCTGGATGCGGGTAATCTCCGGCGCCCCGCCTTCGACTTCAAGGCCACCGGCGCGCGCGCGCTGGAGGGTGGTTTGGTCAGCCAGATTGAGACCGGTCGCTCCGGCGGCGCAGGCGTGGCGGCGGGAGGTTGCGCGTTCTGCCAGTGATCCCCTTCTCCGCCATGTCACGCTTCTCCCCACCGGCTCTCGCCCTGGCCAGTCTTGCCTTGGGCAACATCGCTTCCGGCATCACGCTCCAGGAAGCCGACTTCGCCGCCGAGGTCCTCTCCACCGACGACATCACCCTCGAAGCCTACAAGCTCGACTACACCGCGAGTCGCGAAAACTGGACCGTCAAAATCGGCCTCGGGGCCAACCGCTACGGGCTCGACTACGTAAACAGTCTCTTCGCTTCCTCCGCCCGGCTGGAGGAAACCACAAGGCTTGCCGACATCGCGGTGACTCGCGAGTGGAGCAAACGCTGGCAGACCACGCTGGGCATCAGTGCCTACGATGGTTTTGGCGATTACCGCTCGCTCTGGCTGGCCGAATATTACCGCGAGAACTGGACCGCCTTCCCCGCCTACGTCGCCCCCGACCCGCACGGACACGCCGTGCGCCTTGCCTCCGCGTGGAACTACTCCGGCGCGGGCAAGGTTGAGGTGAGCGCAGACTTTGCGCGCGACCAAGTTGCCCCTGCGTGGGACTTCGATCCCTTCGTCGCCGGCCCGGTATCGAGCCGGGAGACGCTCAACACTTTCGTCGGCACGGTCAGGGCCGAGCAGGCGATCAACGGCTGGCTGAAAACCGAACTCGCCGCGACCCATCAGTCCACCTCGGAACGGGAAAATCGCCTGTCTTTCAACCACTCGTGGGCCGCCTCTGCGGGACGCTTCGCCGCGCGGCTCTCCGGCGGCTACACCCGGGAGGAACCCACTTTCGAAGCCTCTTACGCCGGGGCCGCCTTGGAGTGGAACCTCCGACCGGCCTGGACCGCAACCGCCCGTTACCGGCTCTATCAAGACACCGGTGAGGTTGCCGTGTCCTCGTTCACCGCCGCCGCCCCCGGCCTCGACACGCGGGAAACTTACCTTGGCCTGCTCTGGGACCGAGGTGATCTGGCCGTGAGCGTCGGCGTCGGCTT
>JAIYBI010000005.1 GCA_027488595.1 Opitutaceae bacterium
GGAACGGCTGACGGCGGCGGCGCGGTTGTTAAAAGGCGAAGGTGTGGTTCTGCGCGGCGTCGCGCATCCAGTGATCGAGCAGCACGAGCGCGGTCATCGCCTCGACGATAGGGACGGCGCGCGGCACGACGCAGGGATCGTGGCGGCCCTTGCCCATGAGCTCGGTGGCGTTGCCGGCGAGGTCCACCGTGGGCTGGCTGCGGAGGATGGTGGCAGTGGGTTTGAAGGCGACGCGGAAGACGAGTTCCTCGCCGTTGCTGATGCCGCCCTGGGTGCCGCCGGAGCGGTTGGTGACGGTGCGAACGCGGCCGTCGCGGGTTTCGAACAGGTCGTTGTGTTCCGAGCCGCGCAGGAGAGTGCCGCCAAAGCCGCTGCCGAGCTCAAACCCCTTCGTGGCGGGCAAGGAGAGCATCGCCTTCGCGAGGTCGGCTTCGAGGCGGTCGAACACCGGCTCACCGAGGCCGACGGGCAGGCCGCGCACGCGGCACTCGATGACGCCGCCGACCGAGTCGCCCTCGCTGCGCACGGCCTTGATGCGTTCTATCATGGCGGCGGCAGTCGCCGCATCCGGGCAGCGCACAGGAGTCGCCTCGACGGCTTCGAGCGAAGGGAAATCCACCGCGGCGGCGGCGGGCATCACGATGTCGTGAATGCTCGTGATGTAGGCGCGGATCTCGACCGGCCCGGTGGCGGGACGGCTCGGGTAGGGCGCGGCGGAAGAGAGGATTTTCTTGGCCAGCGCGCCGGCGGCGACACGGCCGATGGTTTCGCGAGCGGAGCTGCGGCCGCCGCCGTGCGGATCGCGGATGCCGAACTTGGTATCGTAGGTGAAGTCCGCGTGCGAAGGGCGGTAGGCCAGCTTCATCTCGGAGTAGGCGGAGGAGCGCTGGTCGGTGTTGCGCACCAGCAGGGAAATCGGCGTGCCGGTGGTGCGGCCCTCGAAGACGCCGGAGAGGATTTCGACGGTGTCGGCCTCCTTGCGCGGAGTGGTGATGTCGCTCTGGCCGGGACGGCGGCGATCAAGCTCGGCCTGGATTTCGGCGGCGGTGATCGGCAGGCGCGGCGGGCAGCCATCGATGACGACGCCGATGGCGGGACCGTGGCTTTCGCCCCAGGTGGTGATGCGGAAAAGATGGCCAAAACTGTTGGGCATTCGAGGGGCCAAGGTTGGACCCGGCGCGCAATGCCGCAAGAGGCAAAACCGTTTTGCGCCCCGCCGCGCTGGTGTCCCCACCGTGAGTCGAACACGGATATGCCGTTTAGGAAACGGCCGCTCTATCCACTTGAGCTATAGGGACATTGGAAACCAACAGCTTGCATCAATGAACACCCTTGAAACACCGAAAGTTCTACCAAAAGTTCTACTCAGAGCTTTGGGTAGCTGCCGATATTCAACGATGTCCACTGACGTAAGTCTGACCTTAGTTTCAATGCACTAAGCAAGCAAAAGCCATCCTTGAAACCACGTCGCGCAACTACCAGCCCCACCCGTCCATCATGGTCGCAGCGCCAGGCCATCAACCCGACACAAGAGCAGGCATCAATTTTAGTGCGCCGTTAAAAATGTATTGACTTAATCAATACTTATCGGCGATTCCTAAGGATGTCGGTGGTCCTTGCGCCGACACCGTCGGGCCTGCTAGGGAGGCCCGTTGGTGAGGTGACCGAGACAACCATCGAGCACCTCAATTTCGGGAATAGGCATGTCTCATCTAGGCAGGCGGATTCCTGTGACAGCGAAGGCCGGTCGCTCTCGGCCCGGTAGGGGGTAAGTCTCACGCAAGCGATCCGGAGACTTGTTTTTTTAAAAAAATGGCATCTGCCACACTTCGGCACCCCCAACGGGCGCCAGTCAGCAAACAGGTAGGGTTAGAGGGGCCATGTTCCCCACATTATGTTAGAGTTCCCCGCAGCGGTCAGAGGTGTCCGGTTACCGGCCTTTGCCGAAGTCATATCAACAATCTGGTGCTTCCGACTCCAAGCAACAACTACAGCCCGGCGGTAAGGAGCGTCGTCCTCAAGAATCGCGGATCAATACGCGGTGTCCGCCTTGTTGATGTGAGCAGCCTCATAGGGTTCATCGAAAGGCAAGCGGACCCCACTCAAACCAGAATGGAATCTTGCCCGGGGTCGGAGGCGAGCATCGTCGATGCTCGCTGATCCCACAAATCAACGATGTCCAGCAGGCCAAAGCCCTCAAGTGGCCTCTTCAGCAAGGGGGACCACGTCGGGGCTTGCCTGGTGGTGCAGAGTCAGCGAGCCGTTGCCCGCGAGTTACGCTGGCGGCGAGCGTTGGACTGATCACAGCACAAGTGAACTTAGTGAAGCCTTCAACATGCTCGGTGAAGTAAAAAACAAAAACAGCCCCCATGAACACTTCGTTTGAACACGTTCCCTTTACTCCATATAGCCCCGGCGACATCCAGGCAGCCATGCGCGAGATATCGCTTTAAAAAGGAGAAAACACCGCTCATGCTTTTCTCTCGTCACGCTTGGAGTCTATTGAACGTGTCGAGCGGTTCGTCCGCGGCAATCCCGTGGCGCGAATATCCGCCCGTATTTCAGCGGTTTGATACTGGATTTCGTGCACCCATACTTTTCTTGAAACACCGGAAACCCTAACATTCACCGATTCATAATGGTAATGTCCGATAAATTCAGAAAAGAGACCAACCGCAGATTACGCTGATTAAACGGATAAACCTAAATTCCACAGTTAAGCAGGGGAGCTGACACGGAAGTTGCAGAGTGTGTCGGCGATGAAGGAACTAAACACGCAGCACACCGACGCGAAAAGCGGCCGGCGATGGCTTTTACCGATCTCCGCCCGCCTCGTCCAATCCGGTCGGCAAAAAGAAGTTCAAATCTCCTCCAAGTTAAAGCGGGCCCAAGAGGACCTCCTGCAACGCGAGAAACAAATCGCCGCCATCTCCGCGCACGTCCCCGGAATGCTTTATGTATTAGCCCGCACTCCCAAAGGAGACGTCAGCATGCCTTACGTCTCTGAGGGTATTCATCAACTCCTGGACCTCACCCCGGAGCAATTACGCCACGATGCATCCCCCTTCTTCGCCCGCGTCGATCCCAGAGACCACAAAGCCTTAATCTGCTCCATCCACGCTTCCTTCTCCGCTAACACTAACTGGTCTTCCGAATTCCGCATCCAACACCCCGAGCGCGGCATCCGCTGGCTATACAGCTCCGCCAGCCCACGCCTCCTCGAAAACGGCGAATACATATGGGACGGATGCTGCTTCGACATCACCGAGCGCAAAACCGCCGAGGAGAATCTTATCCGCGAGAATAAACGGAAGGCCATCGAACGCCTGGCCGGAGGGATCGCCCACGACTTTAACAACTACCTAAGCTCTATCGCTC
Source organism: Opitutaceae bacterium (assembly GCA_027488595.1). Classification (GTDB taxonomy): domain Bacteria; phylum Verrucomicrobiota; class Verrucomicrobiia; order Opitutales; family Opitutaceae; genus IMCC26134_A. The sequence continues at coordinate 3,379 of JAIYBI010000005.1, forward strand.
TCTCCGCCGAACTCCTCCAGTCTTTGCCCGAGGCGACCCCACGCATCCAAACGCTCGCCGCCATTCTCGTCACCGAAATCTCATCTGCCGCCGCTGTCGCCAAACAACTCCTTAGCTTCACCAAAGACCAACCTGTCCAAAGAGAGCATCTTAACTTAGTCCCCTACCTCCGAGAATGCGCCGACTTCGCTCTGCGAGGCTCATCAATTTCCACTGTCATCAACGTCGCTGACTCCGCTCTAAAACTCTACACCGACCCAAACCTCCTCCGCCAAGTAATCTTCAACCTTTTCTTAAACTCCCGGCAGGCCACCGACAACAAAGGTATCATCACTCTGACCGCCGAACGCGGCGACCAACTCGTCACTCTGCGCGTCTCCGACAACGGCCCCGGCATCTCCCCAGCACATGCAAAGAAAATCTTTGAGCCCTATTACACCACCAAGGCCGCCGGGACCGGCCTTGGCCTACATGTAGTGCGTAGTATTCTCCATCGCCTAGGCGGCGAGATATGCCACGATTCGAGCCACCGTCCCGGAGCCTCGTTTGTTATCACTCTACCCGTTGCGCGCGAAGCCGAACTCGCGGCGTAGCCGCTAAACGGCTGCTCGGTTAATCACACCGACGAGCCCCCCAAACGAGAAGAGTCCAAAGACAAAATCTAGAGCATTTTAAAATGCTGCTAGTGGCCTGCCCCTTGGCTCGACCGCAGCTATGTTTAAAGTTTTAACGGCCATATAGGTCATCGGAAGGTAAATTCCGCACCCTGAGGTTGAATATGGCAGCCTAGACCAAAGCACCGCCTTGTTGTCGCTTTACACCGTTCATCGGCTCCCCAACCGGCTTTGTCCTCAGCAACGATGCTCATTTACAAAGGGAACCCAGATGACCGGAAGCGAGTTCGACTTCGATATCGACCCTTGCGCGCCCGCTTATCTTCGCCGCGGGTATGAATGCCTCACGCGTGTGGCCTTGGTGCAGCACTTCTCCATCCAAAAGCAAAAGACTCACCCCGACTGCCCCAGGCCCCCTGCGGCGAACCTTAATATGCAGTGAGCATCCCCGAAAAAGCCGCGTCGCTTCAAAACCGGGCCAATCTTCTGGAATGCAGGGGTCGATGATCATACCGTCGAGGGTCGGACGCAGGCCCAAGAGATGGCGCCAGGCCACTACGTCCATCCAGGCTGCTGTCCCGGTCACCTGCGCGACATTCGCCCATCCAAAGCGGGGGTTTTCCGGCCCCACCAAGTTGCTGACGTAGGCATAGGGCTCGCCTTGGTAGCGCGTGAGCCCCGTTTCTTGCAGCGCCACATGCGGCACCAGCCGTCGGAAAAGGCTCCACGCCCGATCTCCCCGGCCAAGCATGGCCTCGGCTTGGATCACCCAGGTGTTGGCGTGGCAAAAAATCGCGCCGTTTTCGCCGCAACCCAGCGAGTAGCCGACAAACGCGTCCATGTCCTCGGGATACGTGGGGAAGCTGGGGTGCAGTTTTTTCACCCCCCTCGGTGTGTCGAGGTGTTCCGCAACCGCGTTGAGCCCGGCGAGTCGCTGACCCTCGTCGCCGCAACCCGCGATTACGGCCCAAGACTGGCTGTTGACCCAGATGCGCCCGTGACGGTTTTTCGCCGAGCCCACCGCCGCGCCTTCGTCGTCAAAGGCCCTTCGCCACCAGCCGCCGTCCCAGGCATGTTGGTTGATCGCGCGCAGCATGGCTGCGCGCCGCGCGGACAGCACCGCCGCCGTGTCGAACTCACCCTGCGCCCGCGCCAAATCAACCAGAAGATCGAGGGCCACCACGTATTGCTGCGCGGCCATCACCGACTCACCGCGCTTCTGGCGGGCGAAGCGGCCGATGCAGTCGTTCCAGTCGCTGTGTAAAATCAGCGGCAGGCCATGTGCGCCAAGTTTCGATTCGGTGAAATCCGAGGTTTTCAACAAATGCGCCCAGATACTCGCCTCGCCCGCCGTTCCGCTCGCGTCTTCCGCGAGCCAAGTTACCTGCTCCCGTAGAAAATCCAAACTGCCGGTCTCGGCCGCGAGCGCGTGGGCCACGAAGGGGAGCCACAGGTGATCGTCGCTATGCACCGATGTCCACGGTGCCTGTCGTTCCTCCGGGAAGTAGGCATGCACTACATGTCCGTCCGTGAACTGGTGCTCCAAAAGACGACGGAATTCCGCCAAGGCCCACTCGGGACGACGCGGCGCGATGGCCAGAAGATCCTGCGCGGTGTCGCGAAACCCATACCCGCGCAGCCCGGACGCATGCTGGCTGAACGACCGCGAGTAACGCGCGGTATGCACGCATTGCACCGGCGTCCAGGTTTGGATTTGCCGCGCGCAGTCGAGATCGGGCAGGCGGCAGCTCGCAGCCCCGAGGTGCTCCGCCCACCAGGATTGCAGCTTGGCCCGCTGCCCGTTGGCCCAGTCCGGATCGCGCAACCGGTCGAGCAGTTTCCGTTGGCGAGCGGGAACGGAGGTGAAATCGCCCAATGCTCCAGGTAATACACCCAGAAAATGTCGTATCCGGCGTGTCTCGCCCGGGGCCAACGCAAGGCCGGTCTGCAACGCCGCGCAGGGATCGCCGCACCAGCACTGCGACGGCTCGATTCGACCGCGCTCGACCGAGAGCGGATCGGCTTCCGAGCGATAGGGTCCAAGGTAGGATTGTCGATCTCCGCAGGCTCCGACCACCGGCGCATCGCTGGCGAAAAAAACCAGTGGGATGTCGCGGAGGCGGGGGTGATTTTGGTGATGGTAGAGATAATTTTGGGTCGCGAGTTCCGGATCCCACCAGGTTTTGAACATGTTTCGGATGTAGTAACCCCACTCCTGCTCAGCCTTCCACTCCAGCAAGCCCAGTTCGGCGTAGGCGAACAGATCAAGCTCCACGGTTTTTTCGGCGTGATTTGTCACCGCGATATCCCAGACGAGCACGTCCTCGTCCGGCGCAATGAAGAACCGGAGTTGGCAGCTAATCGACCCGCGACGAGCCCCAAACTCGGAGATGCCGGGCCGATGCCTCGCCTCAAAGTCTTCCAAGGGAGTTCGCGCTGGCATCCACGTCGGGCACCAAGCCTCGCCGCCATCTCGCGGTTTCACGTGAAGTGCAAATCCCGGACCGTCCTGCGGAGCCTGCCAACCGCGATAACGCGTGAGACGAAAGTTGAGCGGGCTTTTCCACCACAGGCACCCGCCTCCCGCCTGTGACAAGAATGCGTGCAGCGAACCATTGGAGAGATAGTTTATCCAAGGAGCGGGCAGCGCGGGATCGTTTACCACCAGGGCGGGAGTAGCATCGTCGAAACGGTAAGGAAGGAAGTTGGGCATAGACGGCGGATCAAGAAATGGGGGCCAAAAATTGTGGCTATCCATCTACCAGAGGTCGCCGAGGCGACACGGTGCCATCTCCGTCCGAACGGTTTATTTTAATCGTTGAACGCGCTTACCCGCCTGATCGGCCCGCTCCGTGTAAGTCTTTCACGCGCCCGCCGTCCCGCATCGACTTTGCCGCCGCTCAGGCTCGCGGTCGCAGCGTCTCGCCTTCCACCCACTCACCGCTCAGCAGAATGCTTGCCGGTGGTTGACGCCGGCCGGCAAGGCGCTGGTGCAACAAGGTTTCCATCAGCCAAAGCGCATGCTCCACAATCAGGCCTTTGCGCTGAACAATACCGCTGACGCGCTTCCCCTGAGCGGGGTCGTCCACGTCAAGACCGCAAATCCCGAGCCCGCGCGGCAGGACAATGCCCTCTGTCGCCCATGCCGAGCGTTGCTTGCCCGAGCCAAAGGTCACTAGACAGTCGAGGTTCTCGCGTTTTATCCACGAAAGCATCTCCGCAGGGGTGCCGCCCGCAAGAGGTGCTGCTTCAAAACCCAAGGGGCCGAGAAAGGCGAAGGCCGCCCGCCAAGGATACCATCCCTTAACTTTGTCATGGAGTTCGTCGAGCCAGAGACCCGGTCGCCGATAACCTCGCGCCGCTATTTCCGCGAGCACTCGCTCGATCGAGCCAAAGTGATCGAACTGCAGGCGGGAAAAACGCGGGTCTGACTCTTCCGGGTAAAGAGCGACCACCTCGAAGCCTTCCAGATCGGCCTCGATCCGTCGCGGTGGCATCTGGGTTTCGTAGATAAATATTCCCCGCACCGCTCGACGCCGTAGCTGCCCGAAAATCTTTTCCTGCGTTTGGCGACCGTGGCCGAGGCAAATTGTCTCAAGCCCGAAACCTCGCTTGTCGGCTAGCGCGGCCAACTGGCCGAACTCGCGGAAGCCCGCCGGTCTCCCGGCTTCCATCGGCATTTCGGAAACCGTCGCGACCACGAGGGCGGGCCGCTCGCCTAGGACGTCGTTGCGATGGCCGTGCCGGGCCAGAGCGGCGCACCAAGGGTCGGGTCGATAACCAAGCCGGTGCGACTCCGTCTCGACCCGCGCCCTCGTCTCGGGCCGGATACGAGGGTCTCCGCGAAGCGCACGAGATACAGTCGACTGGCTTAGCCCTAGAACCTGCGCGAGGGTGTTTTGGTCA
>JAIYBI010000125.1 GCA_027488595.1 Opitutaceae bacterium
CTCGGGGCCGGCGTCGGAATCGAAGATCCAGCGGGAGGATAGTTTGCCGTCGCGCCAATCCCACGCGGCGAGCACGCTGCGGGTGTAGTAACCACGGCAGAAGACGATGCTCGGCAGGCGGCCGTCGAGATGGGCGACGGCGACGAGGAAGCGGTTCATGCGATTGCCGTAGTTGTCGCCCCAGACGGCTTTTTGTTGGGCGGGGGTGGGGGTGTCGGTGTCCGGATGGCGGCGGGGCAGGTAGGGCGCGGAGGCGAGGGCGCGGCCATCGCGGCCGTCGAAGATGGTGACGAATTCGGGGCCGGAGTTGACGTTGCCGGTGCGGTAAAGCCGGGGCGTAACGCCGTCGCTGCCCTCGCGGTAGTCGGCGTGCGGGTCGCCGAGGATTTTGCCGAGACCGTCGATGGTGCCGTCGGCGGTTTTGCAGGCGAACTCGGCGCGGCCGTCGCCGTCGAGATCGTAGGCGACGAAGTTCACGAGGTGGGCGCCGGCGGTGAGGTTGCGGCCGAGGTTGATGCGCCAGAGGCGGGTGCCGTCGAGTTTGTAGGCGTCGAAGAGGACGGGGCCGGTGTAGTCACCGACGTTGCCCCCGTGGGAGTTGGTGGGTTCCCAGCGGAGGATGATCTCGTAGGCACCGTCGCCGTCGAGATCGGCGGGTGCGGCGTCGTTGGCGACGTAGGTGTAGGGCTTGCCGTCGGGCGTGGTGCCGCCCGGGGGAATCTGGAGCGGGATGGTGAGATAGGGACGGGTGAGGTCGGGGGAGAGCGTGAAAGGAGCGGACGGACGAGCGAGATCGGGGGCGCCATCGGAAGGGCGGACGGCGTAGCGGACGCGAGCGGCGGTGGCGGGAGGGCGGTCGCTGAAGTGGGTGGGGCCGGCGAGCGGGGTGGAGTTGAGTTTTATGCCCGGGCCGTTGTCGAGTTGGCGGAAGACGTCGAAGGGGAGTGAGGGCGATTCGTTGCCGAGGAGGCGCCAGGAGACGAAGACGGAGCCGTCGGCGGCGGGCAGTGCGACGACCCCGCGGTCGAGGTCTTCCAAAAGCGGCTGCGCCCTGAGGCCGGACGAAGAGGCGAGAGCCAGGAGGGCGAGCAGCGGGGCGATTTTGGACATGGGTCAGGGGCCGATGGTGATGCGGTAGAAGCGCGCCGGGACGGTGGGGTTGGAGGCGTCGGTGAAGGTGAGGAGATCGGGGGCGTCGGTCGTTTGGGGGAGGCCGATGTCGAGCCAGGTGCCGGAGGTAAGGGAGTCGCGGCGCTGAAGGCGGTAGGAGTGTCCGGGGTATGCCGCGATGGAGACAAGCGCGACGCCATCGACCAGTTGGAAATCGGCGAGGCTGGCGGCGGACGCGTCGATGATGACCCCCTGGTTGACGAGGTTGGCGGGCAAGGCCGTGGTGGCGGTGAGGATGTCGATGCTGCCCTCGTTGAGGAAAGAGCCGGAGACCGAGAGGGCGGTGTTGCCGCGCAGGATGAGGGTGCCGCGATTCAGGAGACCGCCGGTGACGCTGAAGGTGGAGCCGGAGGCGAGGTCGAGAAGTCCGTCGTTGAGGGTGTCGCCGGAGAGCGTGACGGAGCCGGTGACGGAGAGTGTGCCCTCGGGGGCGACGTTGAGGCTGGAGCCGGCGACGGAGCCGGAGACGACGAGGGTGCCGGCGGAGACGGTGGTGGGGCCGGAGTAGGTGTTGTTGCCGGAGAGCGTCCAAGTGCCCGCGCCGACCTTGGTGAGGGCGGTGGTGGCGGGGCTGGTGCCGTTGGCGACGGAGCCGGCGAAGGTGGCGTCGGAGTGGAGCGATCCCACGACCCAGGTGGTGATGCCGGTGCCGCCGCCGGAGAGTTTCGCGGTGGAGGATCCGGAGAGTTCGCCGACGGGCAGGGAGACGTTGCCGGTGAGGGTGGAGTAGGCGGTGACGAGCGGGCCGAGATCGAGGGCGGCGGCGGGGCAGCCAGCGGCGTTGCCGAGGCGGAGATCGCCGCCGGAGGCGTCGGTGCGGACGAGGATGCGGCCGGTGAAGTTGGCCCAGGAGCCGGTGAGCGTGGTGCGGACTAAGGGGACGTATACCGTGAACTCGCCGCCGCCGGAAAGGGAGCCGGAGAGATCGACGCGCGAGGAGGCGTTGAGCCGGCCGGACGCGCCGAGCGGGACGACGACATCCCAACGGGCGAGGTGGGTGGTGTTTTGGTTGTCCCACATCTGCACGGTGCCGCCGTTTAGGGTGAGCGGGCCGGAGCCGAGACCGGCGATGTTGGCGGTGGCGTTGGTGAAGGTGACGTTGCCGGCGTCGAGCACGGTCCCGCCGGAGAAAGTGTGGGCGGCGCCGAACCCCAGGGTGATGTTGCTGCGGGTGGAGACGGCGTTGGCGGAGAGGGTGAGGCGGAGGTTAGCGGCGTCGATCGAGGAGATGACAGTGCCGGCGGGGAAATCGTGCGCGGCGCTGGAGCTGACGTAGGTGAGGCCGGGGAAAAGACCGGTGACGGACGCGACGGTGACGAGGGGCGATCCGCCGACGATGCTGGCGACGACGCTCTGGTGGTGCGGGGAAACGGTGAGCGTGCCGTTGCCGGTTTTCAGCAACTGGAACGGGCCGCCGAGCACGCCTTGGCCGGCGACGGTGTAGGAGCGGGAGGTTGTATTGGAGAAAGTGATACGTCCGGGACGGAGGGCGTCGGGCGCGCCGGGCGAGACGGCGGGGGCTATGGTGATGGAGGGACTGGCGGAGCCGGTATTGTCGAAGACCGGGCGGTCGCCATCGACGAAGACGACGGCCGGGTTCGTGGTGCCGGAGACGAGCCAGTTGGCGGCGGAGCGATCCCAGGCGTTGGCGGAGACGCCGCCCTGCCAGACGAGGTCGCGGCCGGGAGGGAGGACAACCGGGGCGGGGGCTTCGAGGGAGAGGTAGTCATACATGAAGCCGGCGGTGGCGCGGTTGGTATGCACCTCGTGGTCGAGGCTGATGGTGTTGGCGCCGGCGCGCAGGCGGGTGGACGGGATGCCGACACGGACGTAGGAGTATTTGGTCTGGACGGATTGGCGCAGGAAGCTGCTCGCGCCGGGGCGGGCGTTGGGCGGGGTGAAGGCGGCGAAGATGGCGTCGTCGTTGATCCGGAGGATCTGAATAGAGTCGGCGGAGGCGTAGGCGATGGTGAGCCAGTAGGTGCCAGGGGAGACGGAAGGCAGGTTGAAGTTGAGGTTCCACTTCCACGGATTGGGGCCGACGTAGTCGAGGGTGTGGGAGAAATTGAGGGCGGTGGCCCAGGTGCCGGAGGCGACGTCGTAGTTGAGCGGGTTGGTGAACTCGTTGATGTAGTTTAACCAAAGGGCGGGCGTGGCGTATTCGTCGCCGTGGCGGAATTCGCCGGCGCTGCGGTCGGGGATACCGATCTCCCAGACGAGCGGACCGGCCTGACGGGGGACGGTGAGCGGGATGACGCCGAGGTTGCGGGACTCGCCCGGGGTGAAGGTGTAATCGCCGAGCTGGAACTCCTCCACCGCGCCGGTGCCGGGGGAAACGCCCTCGCTGTAAACGGTGAGGCGGTAGGTCTCGGGCCCGCCGCCGTAGGGCGAGGTGGTCTGGATGTCAGGGATGGTGAAGGAGCCGTCGGCGGCGGCGCGCACCCAATATTGGTAGCGGTCGGCCTGGAACTGCCAGTTGTCGGTGGCGTTGGGCTGGCCGGAGTCGGGGGCGGCGAGACCGACCCAGGCGCCGGAGGCGGTGACGGCGGGACGGAGTGTATCCGAAAGCGTAATACGACCGGTGAGCGTGGCGCGCTGGGCCTGGGGCTGGTAGGCGGCGTGGGTGACCCAGGCGTAGGGCCAGGCGGCTTTCTCGGCCTCGGCCTGGGCCTGGGCGTCGGCCCAGGCGGCGGTGCCGGTGGGGAGGCCGTTGAAGTAGAGGCCCCAGGGGCCGATGACCTTGGTCCATGCGGCGCCGGCGGGGATTGAGACGGTGCGGTTGCTGTAGTGGTTGCTAATGGGCTGGTGGTAAACGAGGCCCCAGCCGTGGACGTATTCGCGGCGGGTGGGGCCGTTGTTGCCGGACTCGTGGCTGCCGACAACGACCCACTGGCCGACGTCGTTGACATCGCTGGCGCGGCCCCAAGTGCCGTAACGGTGGTAGGCGATGTTGTAGGAATACTTGCC
>JAIYBI010000273.1 GCA_027488595.1 Opitutaceae bacterium
AAGGAGTTTACCGGGCTCGCCCCCGGCCTCGCGGTTCTACCCGACAAGGGCTACCGTCTTTATCTGGAATGTCTCTGTGACGAGATTGGTCGTGAGGTGGGAGTGCTTTTCAATCGTCACGACTCCGCCTCTCTTCTTTGGCCGGCCCGTCGCGCAATCGAAGACATGCTCGCCAAGCTCAACGAGCCGGGCCTCGCGGATGTTTGGAGGGCGGACGAAACCATCGGCTGGATCTACCAATACTACAACGATCCGGTGGAACGGCGAAAGATGCGCGATGAGTCCGCCGCCCCCCGCAACAGTCGCGAACTCGCCGTCCGCAACCAGTTCTTTACCCCGCGCTACGTCGTCGAGTTTATCACCGACAACACCCTCGGTCGCATTTGGTATGAGATGACGCGGGGCGAGACCGTGCTACGCGACCGCTGTCGCTATCTCGTCCGCCAGCCCAACGAGGTTTTTCTCGGTAACCTGTCGGTGATTTCCCACGTTGATGATGCCGCCCCCTGGGTGCGTGGGGTCATCCTCGCCGGCAAGTTCCGAGAGCTGCCGGAAGACCCCACTCTGGCCGAGCTTTCCGACCTTGGCCTCGCCATCGATGGTTATGCCGAAATCACCCGTGTGGGCCGGACCTGGAACGACTTTGTCGCCACCTACTACGCCCCCTTGGTGGAGTCCGGTAGTTTGCCCGAGGTGCAGCCGTTGGAGCTTTGGTGTCTTTTGTTCGCCTACCAACGCGACTCGCTGCGGCACGGGCATTTTTCCGATACGGATCGCGCATCCGGTAATGCCGTGCTGCGTGTCCTCTGGCCCGCATTGAGACGGGTTCTTTTAGCCACACCTGCTGGTGCTGGTGGCGGTGGCGACGCTCGTCGGCCCCTCTTCGTTCCCCACCGGCCGCTCAAAGACCCCCGCACGATTCGCCTTCTGGACCCAGCGTGCGGCTCCATGCACTTCGGTCTCTACGCGTTCGATCTCTTCCGCGTCATCTACGAAGAAGCCTGGGACTTGGAGGAAAAGTTAGGGGCGTCCTCGCTGTTACGCCCCGCCGATCTGGAACCCCTCCGCACGGTTTACGCCACCAAGGCCGATTTTCTCAAAGACGTCCCTCGCCTCATTATCGAGCGCAACATCCACGGCGTGGACATCGATCCTCGCGCCGCCCAGATCGCCGGTCTCGCACTCTGGTTGCGCGCGCAAAAAGAGTGGCAGTCCTTGGGTCTAGCCGCCGGTCAACGCCCCCAGGTCAAACGCTCCAATATCGTCTGCGCCGAGCCCATGCCCGGCGATGCCGCGCAGCTTAAAACTTTCTGCGATTCCCTCCAGCAACCCGCCATCGGGCAGATGGTCGCAACTCTCTTCGAACGTATGACCCTCGCCGGCGAGGCGGGCTCTCTGCTCCAGATCGAAGAGCATATCACGGATTTCGTGCACACCGCCAAGTTGCGCTGGGCCGAGACCTATCGCTTTGAGAAGAAGCAGGATGAACTATTCAGCAAAGCCGACATCGTCGCAGTTTCGCGCCCAAAAACCACTCCCCAGACCGAGCTGCCCATCGATTTCTCCGGCATTACCGATGAAAAGTTCTGGGAGCGCGCCGAGGAAACCATTTACGCCGCGCTCTCGGCTTATTCCCATCAAGCCGAAGCCGGTGCCAGCTTCTCTCGCCAGCTCTTCGCCGACGATGCCGCCCGGGGCTTCGCCTTCATCGACGTCTGCCGTCAGCGCTACGATGTCGCCGTCATGAACCCGCCGTTCGGCGAATGGTCGGCCCAGTTCAAGGCGCAGTCGAAGAAGGCCTACCCCAACAGCTACAACGATATTCTGGCCGCCTTCGTCGAGCGCGGTGGCGACCTCCTTCACCCCGGTGGCCGCCTCGGCGCCATCACCTCCCGCACCTGCTTCTTCCTCTCCTCCTTCACCAAGTGGCGCGACCACATCGTGCTCGGTCTGCTCCAGCCCGAGTTACTTGTTGACCTCGGCCACGGCGTCATGGACGCCGCCATGGTCGAAGCCGCCGCCTACGTCTTGGCCAAGCCGGTGCCAATCGACGGTAAAAGCGATTGTAATGCCGAAAATATAGGGTAGTTTTTTCGGCATCTTACCAATGAAAACGCCTTATGGCCAATTCTCCGCCGACCTCCTCCGTCGTATCCGGCGGAAGCAGTATGATCGCGCGTTTACCCCCAGCGATCTGGCCGATCTTGGCGATCCCCGTGCCGTTGGAAAAGCGCTCACCCGACTGGTGAAGGCGGGAACCATCAAGCGTGTTCGCCGTGGTATCTATGAAGTTCCCCGCGAGCACCCGCTCCTCGGAACCATTGGCGCCGGCAGCGACGCCATCGTCGCGGCAGTGGCCCGCCGTGATGGTTTAAAACTCCTGCCCTCCGGTGCCCATGCGGCCAACTTGCTGGGGTTGAGCACACAGGTCGCCGCTCGCACCAGCTATGGCGTCCAGGGGCCCGCGCGCTCACCCGAGGACTTCGGGCGAACCAACGTGACTTTCAAGAAGCGTTCGTCGCGCACGATGATGCTCGCCGGCCGTTCTAGCGGCTGGGTGTCAGAAGCTCTGCGTAATATCGGTCGGATACACCTTACTCCTGAGCGCTTGCGTCCCTTGCGCGACCGCCTCGATGCCAAGGCCAAGAAACAGTTAAAGGAAGATATTCGCTACGTGCCGGCGTGGATGCGCCCGATTTTCGAAGACCTCAGTCGCGATGCCTAAACCGCCCTTCTACACCCTTTCCCGCCTGGATCAGGCCGAGTTGTTCGGCACGGTCGCCGAGCGCCTCCGCATTGCCCAGCACATGGTCGAGAAGGACGCTTGGGTATGCTGGACCCTGCGCCAGCTCTTCGACCTGCCCGATGCCCGCGCCCACTTCATCTTCAAGGGCGGAACCTCACTTTCCAAGGTCTGGAAAGTCATCCACCGCTTCTCCGAGGACATCGACATCTCCCTCAGTCGCGAGTGGCTCGGCTTCGTGGGCAACCGCGACCCCGAGGCCGCGACCAGCCGCAAGCAGCGCGAGAAACTCCTTCTCGAACTCTCCGCCGCCTGCGCCACCAAACTTCGCGACGACGTATTGCCTGCCCTCCGCCAGAGTTTCACCGCCGCGCTCGGCCCCATCGGGTGGAGTCTCGACGTCGCGGCCGACGATTCCCAGACGCTCCTCTTTACCTATGCCTCAGCGTTCACGGAGACGCCGGGGGCGGGCTATGTTCGCCCGGTGGTGAAGATCGAGTGTGGCGCCCGCTCCGATCGCTGGCCCGCTGCCGAGCAAATCATCGCGCCCTACCTCGCCGAAGCATTTCCCGATCTCTTCCCCGAAGCCGGCTTCCACGTTCCCGTCTTGGACATCGAGCGCACCTTCTGGGAGAAGGCGACGATTCTGCACGCCGAGGCGCATCGTCCGACCGACAAGGCCACGCCCGACCGCTTCTCGCGCCACTACGCCGACCTCGCCGCGCTCGCACAAATGCCGGCCGGCGCCGCCGCACTCACCCGCGACGACCTCCGCGCCCGCGTGGTAGAGCATAAGCAGGTCTTTTTCGCGTCCGCTTGGGCTTCGTTCCCCACCGCCGTCCCCGGCACCTTCAAACTCATCCCCTCCGCCGACCGCCTCGCCGGCCTGTCCGCCGACTACCGCGCCATGCAGGAAATGTTTTTCCGCCCGCCACAGAGTTGGGCCGAGGTGGTCGAAACCCTCACCGATCTGGAAAACCGTATCAACGAAGAGAGGACGGCTAAAATTAGATGATTTGTGGCCCCCTAGATATTCCAGACGAGATCGTCGCCGCGCTGGGCGCTGGAGAGCTGGTGATTTTCGCCGGCGCGGGGATCTCCTGCGGTGGCCGCTCGAAGCTTCCCTCCTTCAGTGATCTCGCCGAGCGAGTGCGTATCCGCATTGCACAGCCAAAGCCGGAGTCGGCGCTGGATGCCGACGTGCAGTTGGGCGAGTGGATGCGTGACGGCGGCGCTGTGCATGACATCACCCACGAAATCATGTCCGCTTCGCCGGGGCACAATCCCATTCACGAGCACCTTCTCCAGCTCTTCCCCAGAAAAGAGCTGGTCCGAATCGTCACCACCAACTTCGATCGACACTTCACCTGCGCGGCGAAAGTCCTCTACCCAGACATTCCAATCTATCGCGCCCCTGCTTTACCGCTCGGACACGACTTTCACGGTATTGTTTATCTGCACGGAAGCGTGGATGACCGCGCGGACCGACTGGTCCTCACCGACGCCGACTTTGGCCGTGCCTACCTTTCCGAAGGGTGGGCACGAACCTTTCTTCAAGGCCTCTACGCGAAGTTCCACGTCCTCTTCATCGGCTACAGCCACGGTGATGTGTTGCTGACCTACCTCGCTAAGGGACTTTCGCAGCACGTTCCGACCAAGCGCCATGCCTTCCAACTCCGCGGCGGGGAAAAGAAGTGGAAGCGCATCAACGTCACGCCCATCCCTTACGGCCAAGCCCCTCAGCCAGGCACGTCGGATGATCACACCGAGCTGGGCACCGGCGTCGCGCGTTGGCTTGAACTTCTTGTTTTTATGCTCGAAGGCGGCCGGCCA
>JAIYBI010000185.1 GCA_027488595.1 Opitutaceae bacterium
ACCACCCTCGACGTTGTCGAGGGCATGCAGTTCGACAAGGGCTACCTCTCCGCTTACTTCTCCACCAATCAGGAGAGCCAGGAAGCCATCCTCGAGGACGCCTACATTCTCATTCACGAGAAGAAGATCTCCAACCTCCAGGAGTTCCTGCCCATCCTCCAGGCCGCTGCCAAGACCGGCAAGCCTCTCCTCATCATCGCCGAAGAGGTCGAGGGCGAGGCCCTCGCCGCGCTCGTCGTCAACAAGATCCGCGGCACCCTAAATGTGTGCGCCGTCAAGGCCCCTGGCTTCGGCGATCGCCGCAAGGCCATCCTCGAGGATATCGCCGTCCTCACCGGCGGCCGTCTCCTCTCCGAGGACCTTGGCATCAAGCTCGAGAACGTCACCGTCGCCGACCTCGGCCGCGCCAAGCGCATCGTCGTCGACAAGGAGAACACCACCATCATCGAGGGCGCCGGCAAGAGCTCCGATATCCAGGGCCGCGCGAAGCAGATCCGCCGCCAGATCGACGAGACCACCAGCGACTATGACAAGGAGAAGCTCCAGGAGCGTCTCGCCAAGCTCGCCGGCGGCGTCGCCGTCATCAACGTCGGTGCCACCACCGAGTCCGAGATGAAGGAAAAGAAGCAGCGCGTCGAAGACGCTCTCCACGCCACCCGCGCCGCGGTTGCCGAGGGTATCGTCTCCGGCGGTGGTGTCGCCCTCCTGCGCACCGCCAAGGCCCTGGATGTCGCCATCGCCGCCCTTGAAGGCGACGAGAAGCTCGGCGCCCAGATCATCCGCCGCGCCATCGAGGCCCCGTTGAAGCAGCTCTGCTTCAACGCCGGCGTCGAAGGCGCCGTGGTCGTCCAGGCTGTGCTCGCCGCCAAGGGCGCCAACGGCTACAACGTCGCCACCGGTGCCTACGAGGACCTCGTCAAGGCCGGTGTCGTTGACCCCACCAAGGTGGTCCGAACCGCCCTCCAGAACGCCGCGTCCATCGCGGGCCTGCTCCTCACCACCGAGTGCATCATCACCGATGCCCCCGAGAAGTCCTCGGCTCCGGCCGGCGGCGGTCACGGCCACGGTGGCGGCGGCGGCGGCATGGGTGGCATGGACTACTAAGTCCGCGCCCACCGCGTCGCGAAAGCGCTCCGCGCTTCCGCGACGGCATTCCAACCAAGCGAACCAAACTAACCAGCCGGCGCTCCTCACAGGGCGCCGGCTTTTTTGCGTCCGCAAGGTAAGGCGGGACCGTCGAACCCCTCTATTCCCTATCGCCGCCATCCGGGTCTATCTGTGTCCATCCGTGGTTGATAACCCGCTGCCAGCCCCCTCATTTTTTGCCTCACTGCTCACAATTTAGCGGCCTTTCCCTTAGTGGCTATCACGATTCGTAATAAGTGGCGCTGCACTACAGGTTGTGCTTTATCGCCGCCGCGCGCACAATAGGTTGTGGTTTCCGCTCGCGCCACGTCGGCGCTGACTGAGTTTAATCTTTAGCTCGTTTCTCCTCTCATGGCCACGCTTTTCGCTCCTGCGTCACAACCCGAAACCCTCCTCCCCGGCCTGCTCGGAAGGCCCAAAAACGAGGGCCTGCTCAACCGTGCCATCCCCCAGGATGCCCGCATGGTCGTCAAACGCGACGGCACCAAGGCCCGCTTCGATCTTAACAAGATCACCCGCGGCATCGCCCTCGCGTTTCACGAGGTCATCACCAACGCCGCCGATAACCCCTATCGCGACGACATGCTGGCCTGCTTCGGCCTCCCCAGCGACACCTTCATCGAGGTCACGAAGATCGCCGAGGGCGCCTCGCTCATGCTCGAGCTCTACTACCGCGACGGCAAACACCCGTCCATTGACCAGGTGCAGGACGGCGTGGAAAAAGCCATCGCCGCCTCCGGTCGCTGGGACGTTGCCCGCGCCTATATCCTCTACCGCGCCCGTCACACTGAGCGCCGCATGGGTCACTACGAGGACAACGGCCTCGCCGACTACATCGCCATGGCGAAATACGCCCGCTACCGCCCCGAGCTCGGCCGCCGCGAGATTTTCCACGAGGGCGTCGAGCGCGTGCGCGACATGCACCTCACCCAGTTCGTGGATAAACTCCTCCGCACGCTGCCGTCCACCCTCCCCGTCCACGTCGCCGAGCTCGCGGGCGACAACGCCGCCCTCCTCACCTCCGCCCTCGGTGGCCGCGATCTGCGCAAGATCATCACCGAGGCCTTCCGTCAGGTCGCGGTCAAAAACGTCCTCCCCAGCATGCGCTCCATGCAGTTCGGCGGTCAGGCCATCCTCACCAACCACAGCCGCATGTTCAATTGCAGCTACTCCAACGTCGATCGCGTGGAGTTCTTCCGCGAGTATTTCTACCTCCTGCTCAGCGGCTGCGGCGTCGGTTTCTCCGTCCAGAAACACCACATCGCCTTGCTGCCCTCGTTGCCCGCCCGTGGCGCGGAAAACGATCTCCCCGTCCTGCACTACCGTATCACGGACACCATCGAGGGCTGGGCCGATTCCCTCCACGCGCTTTTCCGTTCGCACTACGACGGACAGAAAATCGAGTTCGATTACTCCTCCATCCGCCCGCGTGGCGCACCGCTCAAAACCTCCGGCGGCAAGGCCCCCGGCCACCTCCCGCTCAAGAAGGCCCTGCATAAGGTCGAGCACATCCTCGAGCACGCCGCCGGTCGCTCCCTGCGCCCGATCGAGGTCTATGACATCAATATGTTCATCGCCAAGGCCGTGCTCGCCGGCGGTATCCGCCGTTCCGCTACGATCTGCCTTTTCTCCCCCGACGACGAGGAGATGGTGAACGCCAAAACCGGCAACTGGTTCGAGAAAGCCCCCCAGCGTTCCGCCTCTAACAACTCCGCCGTCCTCCCGCGCAGCGAGCAAAACGCCGAGCATTTTAAGAAACTCTTCAAGGCCCAGAAGGAGTTCGGCGAGCCCGGTTTCTACTTCTGCGACAACCCCGAGGCCGGCTGCAACCCCTGCGCCGAGATCGCCCTGCTCCCCGTCGTGGACTGGGACCTCTCGCCCGACGAGGTGACGAAACTCTACGCCAACGGCTACCAGGGCGACCTGCCCGGCACCACCCGCCTCTCCGGTTTCCAGCACTGCAATCTCACCACCATCAACGGCCGCGCCGTCCAGACCGCCGAGGATTTTTACCGCGCGTGCATCACCGCCACCACCATCGGCACCTTGCAAGCCGCCTACACCGATATGCCCTACCTCGGGCCCATCACCAAGCTCATCAACGAGCACGATGCCCTCCTCGGCGTCTCCATCTGCGGTTTCATGGACAACCCCGAGATCCTCTTCGATCAGGCCGTCCTCACCCGCGGCGCGCTCCTCTGCCGCGCCGCCAACCGCTGGGTCGCCGACCTCATCGGCATCCGCCCCGCCGCCAAACTCTCCACCTGCAAACCCGAGGGCACCGCCTCGCTCCTGCTCAACGCCGCCTCCGGTATTCACCCGCACCACGCCCGCCGCTACTTCCGTCGCGTGCAGGCCAACCGCAAGGAGCCCATCTACACCTTCTTCAAAACCGTGAACGCGCAGATGACCGAGGTGTCCGTTTACAACCCCGACACCGACGACGTCATCTGTTTCCCCGTCGAGGCCCCCGAGCACGCCATCCTGCGCAAGGACATCAACGCCGTGCAGTTCCTCGAACTCGTGAAACTCGTGCAGCAGTCGTGGGTCATCCCCGGCGGCGACCCGCAATCCCGTTCGCCGCTCCTGCATCACAACGTCTCCAACACCTGCACCGTGCGCCCCGAAGAGTGGGACGAGGTTTCCGATTTCATCTGGGCCAACCGCCGCTTCTTCACCGGCATCTCGCTGCTCCAGGACGCCGGTGACAAAGCCTACTTGCAGGCCCCGCGCGAGGAAGTTTCCACCGAGGGCGACGTCGCCAAATGGAACACCTTAAAACCGCGCAAAGTGGATTACACCCAGATGCGCGAGCACAGCGACGAGACCGACCTCAAGGAACAAGTCGCCTGCGCCGGCGGCGCCTGCGAACTCGTGCGCTGAGTCCACGGACCTCAGCGGCACACGGATTCGGATTAGAGTTGAACACAATAGGGCGGTCCGAAGGCCCCCGCACCTCAGCGCTCCGATGCAGGCTGAAAGGGAGTTCAAAAGACGTAGCTTAACTGCATTTTAACGGCCGATCCGAAGGGCGGCAGGCCGTGCGTTTCCGATTCAAAGTTACCGGTAAGCCATGATTAACCGCCCCCGAACGTTGGTCGTTTGAGCCAGTTGGTCTTTTTTTCACGTCTGCCAGTCTAGGCCGATGTCGGCCCAGACGGCGTGGTGGACGAGGGCGCCGGTGGAGACGAAGTCGAGGCCGAGGCCGGCGTAGCGCGGCAGGGTCTTTAACGTGATGCCCCCGCTGGCTTCGGTAAAGGCGCGGCCGGCGATCGCGGTAATGGCTTTTTTGATACGGGCGGGCGGGAAGTTGTCCAGCAGGATGACATCGGCGCCGGCGGCTAGCACGGCGGGGAGCTGGTCGAGGCGATCAATCTCGACTTCGACGGCGAGATCGGGCGCGGCCTTTTTGGCGCGGGCGACGGCGGCGGCGAGATCACCGCGGGCGCCGAGGAGGGCGAGGTGATTGTCCTTGAGCATGACGCGGTCGAAGAGGCCGAGGCGATGGTTCCAGGCGCCGCCGCAGGCGACGGCGTATTTTTCCAACATGCGGTAGCCGGGGGTGGTCTTGCGGGTGTCGAGCAGGCGGGTGCGACCGGGGCCGAGGGCGGCGACGTGGGCGGCGGCGGCGGTGGCGACGCCGGAGAGGCGTTGGAGGAAATTCAGGGCGACGCGTTCGGCGGCGAGCAGGGTGCGCGGGTCGCCTTCGAGGGTGGCGAGAATCTGGCCGGGGGCGACGCGATGGCCGTCGCGGACGAGGGTCTGCACGGAGGCGCGTCCGGGGCCGTAGACGGAAAGGATGAGCGGGAGGAGGGGCAGGCCGCAGGCGACGAGTTCGGTGCGGGCGACGAGGTGGGCGCGGCCGAGGCGGGGCGGGGCGGTGAGGGTGGCGGTGGACTGGTCGCCGGTTCGGGCGGGTTTCTGACGGAGGCCGAGGCCGGAGAGGTCCTCGTCGCGGGCGAGTTCGACGAGGCGGCGGAGGTAGGCGAGGTCGAGGTCGTCCCAAGTGAGGCGAAGGAGGAGGCGGTCGAGGGCGGCGGGCATCGGCGGCGTCGCGCGGGGCGCGGCGAGGTTGAGATGAAGTTTAAGGGGGAAGATAAGGTGGAGGATAGCGGGGAGACGGTGGGACGGTGGCAGAGGCCGGGGTGGGAAGGAAGCGAAAGGCGCGAGCGGTGCGCAGACGGGTTTTTACCACGGATCACCCTGCTTCGCCGAGGCCTCGCAGGGCGCGGCACGGATGGCGGAGGTCGGAATGCGGAGGTGTTACCACGTAGAACACGGATAGCACGGAGGAAACCGGGGCGGAGATCGGGCGGTGGGCGGTTTCGGGGCTTGGGGTGCGGTGTTGCGGTCGGAGGCGGGGAGGGGGAAAGTGGGGGGATGAACGTGGAGGAATTTAAGAAATTGGAGGCGGCGGGGGCCTTGGCGCTGGGGCGGGAGTTGCAGTCGCTGTGGTGGGCGGAGCGCGGGGATTGG
>JAIYBI010000150.1 GCA_027488595.1 Opitutaceae bacterium
CGACCGCGGCACGCTCGAGGCCGCGCTGGTTTACGAACAGCCAGCGACCGGCGGCGTCTTTGAGGAAGATGGCGGCGGGGATGCCCTCGATGATACCGCGCAGATTTTCTTCGCTCACTCTCAACGCCTGTTGAGCGCTGACGAGATCTGTGATGTCGGAGGCGTAGCCGTGCCACACGGTGTCACCATTGGCCTCGCGGATCGGGGTGGATGTCGCGTGAACCCAGCGCAGGCCGGCGATGGGGTTATGGCTGCGATGAGTCGCCTCGAACCGCGTGAGGTGGGTGGCGGAGTAGCGGATCGCCTCGTTAAGCGTAGCCCGATCATCCACGTGGACGTGGTCGAAACGGGTAAACTCGGGCGAGAGCACGAAGTCGCGATTGAAGCCCCACACGCGCAACGTGCCTTCCGAAACAAAGTCAAAACTTGGGACGCCGGCGCTGGAGAGGCGGAATTGGTAGATGACCCCCGGGATATGCCGGGACAGTGCGGCGAAGCGCTCGTCCCGCTCCCTCAGCGCAAGCTCGGCCTGTTTGCGCGCGCTGATATCCGTTTGGACCCCGATGTAGCCGATCTTCCGGCCATCGGCGGCGAGGTCGGGCATGATTTCGACATCAATCCAGTAGGGAGTGCCCTGCTTGCTGTAGTTGAGAATTTCACCCCGGAAGTTTTTGCCCTCGGACAGGGAGTTGCGAATGGCGGCGACCGTGGCCGTCGAGGTGTCCGGGCCCTGCAAAAATGCAGGGTTTCGTCCGACCGCCTCGCCCAAGGTGTAGCCTGTGAGTTGAGTAAAGGCGTCATTTACCCAGGTGATGCGACGTTCCGCGTCGGTGAAAACGACCGTGCTGCCGGAGTGCTGAGCGACCAAGGAGAGGCGTTTGTTGGATTCCTGTGCGTTGTAAAGGGCGGTGACATCGAACTGGCACCCGACCACGCGCACGGGTTCGCCGTTTTTCCCCCAAGAGATGACACGACCGGAGGACACGACATGGCGGATGGAGCCGTTCTTGTGGTGAAAGCGAAGCTGCGCGGAGTAGGGCAACTGGCCCCGACTTGAGGCGTGGCGGACGAAGCAGGCTTTGGCGGCGGCAACATCTTCGGGGAAGGCGAATTGCATCCAGGTGTCGGGCCGGTTGGGGAATTCAGCGTCCGAGTAGCCGAGCATCGCCTTGTAGGACTCGCTATAAAAGGCGATGCCGAGGGCGAGGTCGTTGTCCCAATAGCCGGCGTGCGAGTCCTCAAAAATGGTCCGCAAGATGAGGCGTTCCTCATCGAGGGCGCTCTGGGCGGCGTGGCGCTTGGAGATGTCGCGGGCGAGGCAGAGGATGTTGTCGTCTCCGAACCGGGTGCAATGCGCCTCGTAGTAGCGGGTGGTGCCCTCGACGGGAAGCGAGTAGGTGAACGATATGACTGATGCACTGGTGGGGAACCGGGAGAGAACAGAACCGAACTCCGCGGCAACCTCGGCGGGCAAAACATCCGCATAGTGGCGGCCAATGAGTTCCGAGGCGGGCTTGAAGGCCGGGGAGTCAGGCGGAAGACGGCATTCTCTGCAATACCCTCCTGCGTCGAAAATCAGCACTGTGTCCGGCAAGGCGGCGAGTAACGCCGCTTCGTGTCTTCGGGATTCTTCCAGAATCAAACTCTCCTTGGCGGCGGCGGTGAGACGACGTTCGGCAGGCCGGAAATAGAGAATCGCCTGGCCGGAAAGAGTCAGAAACAAGCCGCCCAGCAGAACACCCTCCAGCAGGCGCAGACGGTTTAGGCTGGCGGATCCGATCTCCTGATAACCACTCACGATTTGCTCCATACCCTCTAGGAATGGGGCCTCGGCACGCAGGATGATCGCAACGTTGGGGTCCATGGACTGAGCGGCACCAAAGTCGGGCCCGCGTTCGGCCAGAAGAGAGGGCAAGGCGCGGCTCACCGCTTGGTAATACGGTTCTGTCTCTCGAAAGAGTGCGAGCTGGCTCGGCGAGCTTTGCGTAATCTCGAGCGCCAATAGACTGCGTCGCGAAACGCTCCATTGTTCGAGGGCAGTTTCGGCCTCGGTGCGGTAATAGCTGCGCAACGCCGAATCGAGCGGAGAAGCGAGAACGAGGGCGCACTTGGTGACGCGCTGACTCAGCATGCGCTGACGGCCGGCGAGATTGATCAGGGCGGCATTGTCCTTATGGAGATTGTGCTTCTGGATAACGAGGATGACGCACAGTGCGCAAAGCAGCGCCACGACCACCACTGTGATCAGATACCGGTGGGAGAGGCGCTTTGCCTGAGCGTGGAGGCATATCAGATTGCGTGCGCCGGGAGACTCGGAAGGGGAGAGAGACATGGTGCTTATTGCGCTATCGCGGGCTAGAAAACGGTCAGGTCAACGATGACGACAGTGGAGTTATCCTGGCCTCCCCTCAAGTCTGCCACCCGGATCAGTGCCTGCGCAAGGGCGGCGGGAGTCGGTTGTGCGCTGCTGAGTGCGGCGAGATCGAGGTCGTCGAGCGCGCGGGTGAGACCGTCGCTGCACAGGATGATGCGGTCGCCAGGGGCGAGGGCGAGCGAGCGCACATCACAGACCGGAGAAGCCGGCTGGCCGAGGTAACGGACCAGGCGCGGCGGGGGCGTGAAGGGTGGGGCATCAAGGCCGTTTATAAACACGGCTGGAGCGGGCACGGTGTGATCGATTGTGAGGCGCAGCAGGGGACGGTTCCGGCCGGGATGGAGAAAGCCGATGCTGTCGCCGATATGCGCGAGTTCGCCGCCCTCCGGCGTGAGACGGAGCGCGGTGAACGTGGTGCCGATGCCGGTGCGAGGACAGAGCTGCGTGCCGAGCTGGCGCACCGCGTGGTGACAGCACTCCACTATGTCGGCAAGCGGGCGCGGAGCGCGGAGCGAATCAGCCTCCAACTCACGCACGAGATGCCGGATGGCGCACTCGCTGGCGCGCTCGCCGTAGGGAAGGCCTCCGACGCCATCCGCCACGGCGAACCAGCCGCGCGAAGCATCGAGCAAGTGGCGGTCCTCGTTGGTCTGCCGGACAAGGCCGATGGAAGTGGCGGCGGCAGCGGTAAGGGACAGGCGGCGTGGTGTTGCGGGACTCATCGGAGGGAAGGCTGGAGGAGATCCCAGGCTTGGCGGAACTTGCGGGTGTAAGCGTCGGCGAAATCGGCGTAGTTGGTAATCCGTGACAAATCCGAACCGAGGCTGATCGCGAGGGCGGCGCGCTGCAGTGCGGAGGCATCGAGCGGGTCGCCGACGTTCTGTTTAATCGTTTGGACGAGCAAGGTAACGAGGGTGCTCCAATCGAAGGTATGCACCTGTGCTTCCAGCCACGTCTGAGCGTCGGCGGTCAGCTCGTCGGCGGGTTGGCGGGTGGCCAGCCACCACTTGCAAAGCTGGATGGCATCGTGGGGCAGTCGCCGGGTGGGGGCAGAAAAACGACGGCCTGGCCGAGGCGGTAGTAGAGCGCCTCGTTGAGCTTTTGCCGGTCGAGCAGGTCGTCGGGTGCGGCATCGGCGGAAAGCAGCCACGTGCGCCCACGGCGAGCGACAAGTTGTGCGGCGAGCGCGGTTTGGGTGGACGAATCGAGATTCTGCAGTCCGCTGGTGTAGAGCGGCGAATCACCTGCGGGTTGTTCCTCGGCGGGCGAGTGTTGGCAGAGCGCAGGCAGAAGGCCGTGAAGCAACTCGATGGGAAAGGTGCCACCGGGGGAAACCAGGAAGATAAGATTCCGGTTGGCGAGAAGGTGCCCGGCAAGTGTTCGCATGGCGCGGCCGAGACCGCCCTGCCAGGCGATGGATTCCAGGACATCGAGTTGGTGCGAAGGGAGCGGGGATGATTCGGCGGGAGCGAGCAGGCGGGTGCAGAGGTCAATGACACAGCGCAACGAAATGGGTTTGGCGAGGACGTGACGGCAGCCGGAGTTGAGCGCCGCGGCCCAGATATCCGTCGTGAGCCCGCCGGAGAAAAGAATACATGGCAGCGTAGGACGGAGGGTGTGGATTTTCTGGACGAGTTCTACACCGGTCATGCCCTCCATCATGTAATCGGTGAGGACAAGCTGGACCTCGCGGCTTTCGCAAAACGCGAGCGCTTCGAGAGGCGAAGTGGTGGCGTGAACCTCGAAGCGCCCGGAAAGGGCGAGGCGGAAGTTGTCTGCCAACACGGACTCATCATCCACGATGAGAACCACCGGAATATCGGAACGCTCGGAAAGTTGGGATGGTTCAGACATGGGAGGAAGGAAGTTCGGGGCAGCCCAGGGCCGAGAGGACGGAAGGCAGCAGACCCTCGGGGATGCGCGTGGCAAGCCGGGCGCGGAAGGCGCGCGCGCAGGCGATGTTCCGGGCGGAGTTGAAACCCAGGAGCGAAACCTCGGCATCAAGCGGGGACGGGAACGGCTCATCCTCCGGGAGCACTGCGAGGCGCTGGAGAGTTGACCAAAGCTGGGCAAACTCACCGGGCCAGGAGCACGTCAACAAGGCCTGGCACCAAGTGAGAGGAAGCGGAGACGGCAAGGGCGGCGAACGATGCGAGACGGATGCGAGCTCGGGCAGCCAGCGCTTCACGTAAAAGGCAACGTCCTGAGGCCGCCGATACAGCGGTCGAAGCGTGAGCACGACGCAGTTGGTGCCGGACTCCACCAAGCGGTCCGTATCAATCAACAACGCGCACTGCGCTTTCGTGCGTTCGAAGGCGATCGGATCGGAAGTCACGAGCAGGCGATCGCCCGGATTCGGGGCGCGGGGTGAAAACTGAATGGCGGCGTCCTCCATGCCGCGAAGCGCGGCGAGCTCGCGGGCGACGAGATGAAACTCGGCGCCAACGGGTCCGTGGACGATGAATCGCTTGCACTGGGGGTTGCCCGCGAGCTGGCCGAGCAGCGCCTGATTCGCGGAGGAGAGCGGAGAAAGGTGGCGGGCGGGCAGGGGATTGGCGGGCGGTTGCGCGGGTGAATCCAGCGCGTCAACCGAGCCGGCCAGACCGGAGTCGGAGTCGGAACGCGTGGCGGCGAGGGCAGGAACCCACGGAGTGATAAAGCGGTCGAACGCCGCGTCTCGAACCGGCAAACGAAGCGCGCCATCAAGTCCATCGGAGCTGGCGGGCAGGAGCTCCGCGAGGCCGGCGTGTTCAAATAGAGCGAGGAGCGGGAGGGTGGGGCGGCGGGAGCGAAAAACAGTCTGCCACTCGAGGGCCGGGCCGGGTTGATCGAGATCGAGCAAGGCGCAGACGGCGTTTCTTGTCAGCTCGCGGAAAGCCTCGGGTCCGGCAGGGGGAACGGCGGGAAGACCAACCGGTTCGAGGCCATGACGCCGGAGGTGCGCGGCGATGGCGGCGGTTTGCTCGGGCGATGTTAACCCTGAGATCAACACCCGGGATGGTGGCCGAAAGGGCGAGCGAGTCATCGGGTCGTCTCCGTTTGCGAGGCGCAGCGCAGCAACTCATCGGTTAAGGCGGCGGCGGCGGGCAGCCCGCTCAGGTCGTTGAGGTGAAGATAGCCGTAGAATTTTGCCGGGGTGCGAAAGGCGAGGCCGACCGACGCTTTGCCAAGAAGCAGCAAGCGGCCGACCGGCAGGCTTTGCGCGTGCAGCATCTTGGCGATGGGGGTGAACGCGCGTGTGGCCTGGTTTAGCCGGGTGGGGTCCTTCGTTTCGATCACGGTTTTCCAGACGCCGTTCGCGGGGTGCCGAAAGGCGCAGCCCGCGAAGCCGGGTAGTTCGCGGATGAGAGACTGCACCTGCGCGTAAGTCGCCGGAGCGTGCAAACCGACGGGAGGAAGGGCGGCGGGGAAATGTATGCTGAGCGAGTCGTGCGCCACCCGCTTGCCCTCGTCCGCGTGGGTAGTGTCGGGCTCGCGCAGCCAGCCAAAGGACCAGGCGGAACGGCGAAACAGCAGTTCCTCGCTAGCGGAGGGCGCGAGCCAGAAAGCGCCGGTGGCATCAAAGCCGCCTAGACCGGCCCAGGCCTCCGTGCCGGCCCAGGTGCGGGCGGCTTGCGCGGTGGCGCGGGCGATGTCCGCAGAAAGCACCAAATCAAGCCCGGGCGAGTAGTTGCCGGTCGCATCGGACGGACCGACCAGCAGATCATGAAACGTGCCTGAGTCGGACATTAGGCGAAGAGGGCGGTGCGGAGGAAGCGGTCGGTCCACTCCGGCCCGAAGCTGCGGTTAAGGAAGGGAAGCCCGGGGCTGTTTACGCGGTGGTGGTCTTTGTAGTCGGCGAGGGCGATGGCATGGGCGGCGGCTTCGGCCCCGGATAAACGCGGTGCATCCCGCTCGCCGGAGCTGAGCAATGACCAGACGTGGGAATGGCAGTTTACCAGATCGCCGAGGCCGCCGAAGTGTTCGGGACGGGTGAAGAAATCCAGACCGGAGCGGCACTCCTCATACCAGGGCGGCGGATCGTCGGCGCGGTTGAGTTGGGGGAAACGCGCGTGGGCGGACTCGAGCGAGTCTCGCCATAGGGCGGCGGCGTGGGGGTGCGGGTTAAGGGCCTTGGCATCAATCACGCCCACGACCGGGCGGCGACCGAAGACGACGAACTCCATCGCGTAGATCGGGAGGGCGTGGTCGGGCGCCGGGAAGTGGAACAAGTTAATGATCTCGATACGAGGACCGTGGATGTGCACGGAGCGTAGTTCTCCGCCGGCGGGCAGACGGGCAAAGCGCGCGGTGAAGCAGGTGTCGCCATGGTGGTTTGTCGCGAGCTCGGCGGGAAGGCGCAGGACGCGACCGGATGCGGTGGCGATGGCCTCCGCTGGAACGGTGCCGAAGAGAGCAGTCGGGGAATCGGCGCCTGCGGTAGCCACGGTGAAAGGTTAACTGGCCGCCAACGACGGAAGAAGGCGTGCGGTCGGCAGGGCGTTGAGTGATGCGAGAGCGGCGGAGTGTTCTTCGTCCGTCGCGAAATGATCCGGACTGAAATACGCATTGAGCCCGGCCCAGGTTTCGGGGCGGAGCAGGTTTTCCGTCGCGAGGGTGCCGAGCAGGGCCGGAAGTGCGGGACCGGGCGCAATGCTGAGGTCCCATGCGATGCCGAGTTTCGTGCAGGAAAGGAGGGCGGAGGTGAGGGCCGGAACGAGCGCGGCATCGAGCAGTATCACACGCGGACCGAAGATGCGGCCGTCGTTCGCGAGTTTGCGCAGGGCTGCGCTCAGAGTGGCGGGGGTGAGCGGTTGCGCCGCAGTGAGGATGGCGGGGATGGACACCGCGGGCAAACGCACGACCAGGTCGGATGGAGCGGCGGCGGTGCCGAGCAGTCCGGCGACACCAGGGTAGGAGGGCGGTGTCTCCAAATCGAGTGCGTGGGCCAGAGTCGGGCGCTCGGCGATTTCGACGATCACGCCGGGGACAAAATCAGCCCAGAGCGGTGAGTCGGCTCGAAGCAGCGAAGCGACGGAAGCGTCGTTGAAAATCCAAACGTGAAGCGGGTGCGTGGAGTTGTTCATGGAAGACGGTAGATTTGATAACGACGGCGGTGGCCGGTTTCATTGACGCTCAGGTAGAATTCGCGGCGCGGAGCAAACAGCAGGGTGCTTGCCGGATCATCGAGACGGCCGAGCTGGCGGCGGCGTCCGCCTTGAGTGATAAAGGTGACCACGCCCTCTTGGTCGCCGAGCACGACCCCGTCTTCGCAGAAACAGTGGAAACGAGGCATGACATCGAAGGGCAGCAAGGTCACCTCGCCGGGTCCGCCAAAAATCACCAAGGTAAGGCCGGTCGCGGAGAGGTCGCCGGGGGTGGCGCAGAAAAGGGCGGGAAAGTGGGTGTGCGAGGTGTCCACCACGGGCCCGGGAAGGAGACGGCGGCCCAATGCCTCGCCTGCGGTGTCGAGCCAGAGCGCTTCGGGACGGGGAGTTCCGGGAATCAGAATAAAGCTCGCCGGGCCCGCTGGTGGCACGAGCAAACGCGGACGCAGACCGGAAGACGGGCAATCGAGGGTGCGTTGGGAACCAGCGTTTTCTTCCACGGGCCGGATGAAGGCGTGGTCGTTTTCAACCCAAAGCACATGACGTCGCGAGGCGTCGAGGATCGCGGCGCGAGGGTGGCCGTCGAGGGCGACGAGGTCGCGCGGCATCCGGTAGTCACCTTCCCAAGTGACGAGTCGTCGTGGCTGGGCGGTCAGCAACGCGCCATCGGGATGGAATTGCAGCACACCCGGCAAACCCGGGAGGAAGCGATTGAGGACGCGACCGGTGGCGGCGTCGAAAAGTTCGATGTGGCTATCGTAAATCGCGGCCAGGGTCGGATGCCCGTGCAGGGTGAGCGGCAGATGCTGGTGGGAGAGAGAATGCAGGATAAACTCCTGGTCGAACTCGTAGGCGTCGAGCGGCTGGATGGGAGGCAGGGCGGGCGCGGGCAGGACGGCCGCGGCCGGTTCCGTTTCCGGGCTCAGGCCATCGAGGCGGCGAAGCGCGTTGGCGGCGGAGTGCGGGCGCGAGGAAGGATCTTTGTGCAGCAGCCAGCGAACGAAGTCGCGTTGCCCGGTATCCCGCATCAACTCAAGGGCGGGAGATGATTGCAGGTGACCGCGGGCGATGGCGCGGATTTCACCTTCAAACGGACGTTGTCCGGCGGCGAGTTCGAAGAGAATGACGCCGAGTCCGTAGAGATCGGACGCCGGGGAAAACTGGTGGTAAAAGCTCTCCGGGGCCATGTAGGCCGGCGCTCCCGCCGGGGTGGCTGCGTAGTCGAGTGCCGGGCGTTGGTGCAGGTAACGAGCGACGCCAAGATCGGAGAGCATGAAACGGAAGCCGCCCTCGGGCAGCGGCAGGCAGAGGATGTTTTCCGGTTTAAGGTCGCAATGCAGGATTTGGCTGCGGTGGAGGTGGTCGAGCGCACCTAGCACGTCGCGGGCGACCCGTTCCCAAAGATCGGCGGAGACCGGCGTGCCCTCGGGCATGAGCTCCCGCAAGGTCCCGCCGCTGATGTATTCGTAAACCAAACACGTATCGCCGTTGGCTAAATAGTGAAAATCCAAGCAACGAACGATGCACGGGTGGGTGACGGTGAGGACGGCGGCGAACTCGCCCAGGCCGCCGGGCGCGCCGGGGGTGCGCCGGATGTGTTTGAGCGCGACCCGTTCGCCGGTTTGCCGGTCGGTCGCCTCGAAAACCTGGCCATGCGCGCCGCTGCCGACGGGACGGACCACAGAGTAGCGATCCTCGGGGAGGCTGGGTGACATACGTGGAGACGAGACCAGCATCGGAAGTGCAAGCGAGACGGGTGGCGGGTTAAGCGGCGCAGAGCGATGCGAGCAGTTGCTCGGCTGATTCGCCCTGCTCAATGCGGGACTCCAAGGCGTCGAGTCGTTTGGTGGCGGTGACCACGAAGAGGCCGCGCGGGGCACCGGCTCGAATGCTGGCGATTTCCTGACAGTCGAGTTCCTGGCCAGAAATGTGGACGAAGAGTGAGCGCAGGATTCCGGCGACGAGAAAATCCACCCGGCCCGACTCGGTATCGAGCACCTCGGCAAACAGGGAATCATCGAGAGTCGCAGTAATGACGCCGTGAGATTCCGCGCGGGAAAGATCCAGCTTAAGAAGACCCCAGCCGTGGGCGCTAAAGTAGGATTCCACCAGTCTCACGTATTCGGCCACGGGGAGCTCGGCTGGATTGGCGTTGAACATGAGACCGAGCTCGCGTTCGAGATGCTGGGCGACGCGGCGCCCCCAGAGAATGCCGCAGTTCTTCAGGATGAGGCGCCAGGCGGGGCCGGTTTCGTCCAGGAGGGCCTGGTGGATGCCCTTGATGATGTCGGCCGAGAGGTAAATCACGCGGGTTCCGGAGGCATTGTAGGCGGTGCCGGCAAGCAGATCGTAGCGGTTGGCCTCATGGCCGAAGAAACGTTCGAGATCGAGGGAGGCGACGAGATCAGTGGAAGTGGTCATGGCTATTTGGATACGGCGAATTTTTGGCTCAATCGTGAGCGAGAGTTTGGAGGGCGAGGTCCAGGTAGGGCTCGATCTCGGCGAAGGCGGCGGGGGAGAGGTTGGTGCGCATCTCCTCAAGGATGCCGCGGTAGGTCTCGTAGATGGAGCGCTGGTTGGTGCGCAGGGTGGCGATGTGGGCGAGAATCTCGGGGTCCGAGAAGTAACGCGTCGAGGTGCCGGCGGGGATGTCGGGATAACCGAAGGACTGGATGATGGTCTTCATCCAGAGCAGGAGCTTGTCGCGGAACCAGTCGAGGTCGCCCATGAGCATGCAGCCGGTCGCGTAGGCGGTGACGTAGCGGATATCGCGAATGCATTTCGCGACGGCGAGCTGGTGCTTCTGCTCGTAGGGATAAATCTCGTAGATGCGGGTGATGACCTTTTTCACCACCTGGCCGTCAATGGCCTTTATCTCGCGGGCGGCGGCGACTCGGGTTTCTCCCTCGGGGAAAAAGGAGAGGTAGAGCTCGAACTCACTGTCGTTGAAGTGACGCGCCTCCGCGTCTTTGAAGAGCGTCTTGAGCTGGGGGTGGGAACGGATGGATTCGATTTGGTTCATGTGATTGGAAGGTTAGGAGAAGGCCGTAGGAGGTGGATCAACGGGACCAAGGCAAAGCGTGGAAGAAGGGCCGGGCCCGGGTGGGACTGGGGGCGCGGGCAGCGATGCGGTCGGAAGTGCGAGCGGCGCTCAGCATTCCGGTGAGGAGCGGGTTGTCGCCCGGCAGCGCGGCGGTGCGCGGGTCGAGGCTGGAGTCCGCGCGGACGGCGGTGACGCGGATGGAGGTGATGACCTCGCCCAGAGCGCGGGAACCCGACCAAGGAAGCGCACGGAAGAATGCGGAGGAACTGGAGGCGGCGGCCGGTGCCGCCGTCACTGGCTCGGGCGCAGGTGACACGAGGGGGGCCGGAGCGATTGCCGCCGCGACACGGGGCGTCTGGCGAACGGCGGGACCGCCGGCCCAACCGAGTGCTGCGAAGAAGGCGCGAGCGCCGCCACGCGATTCGGGAACAGGCAGAGGAGCGAGGGGCGGGGGCGGGGGTTCGATGGCAATCGCTACACGAGGAGCCGGGGCAACCGGTGCGGCGACCGGAGCCGGGACCGGTTCGGGAGGCGCAACCCTGACGGGCACAGGCGGCGGGAGTATTTCGGCTACGATCTCCGGTTCTGCGGCCATGACCGGTTCCGCGACCGGAATGGGGGGCGGAACGGGAGGCGGAGTGAAAACCGGAACGGGAGGCGGTGCCGGGATCGAGACCGAAGCGGGGGCCGACGGCGCGGCAGGCTCCACCATGACAGCGGGCGCCACCTTGACGGTTTCGCCGCGCAAGGCAGCGGCGAGGCCGGCGATGAAATCGCGCCAGCGCGCGTGATGAATGGGTTGCCAGTGGCGCATCGGAAGAGGCTCAGACGAGCTTGTTGCGAATCTCGTCAGCGGTGGCGCCTTCCTGGCGCCAGAACTCCGCCGCGTTCACCTGTTTTTCGGGCCCGATCATGAATTTGCAGCAATCGTTGCCCATGGAGTAGCACTGCACCTCGATGGATTCGCGATGGGTGCGTTCGTAGAAGCTCATGACGCCGGCGAACATGCCCGCGTAGAGATGACAGACCGGCTTGCCCACGCGCTGCATGGACTGTGCGACCGCGCTGTTTCGGACCTCGGCGAAGATGAGTCCCCGGGAGTGAAAACTCACGTCGAGGGTCCAGGCGCCCCAGCCCTGGATGGTGAGCGGCCACCACCAGGTCTCGAACACGAACTGCGGGTTCATCTGCCAGATATCCAGTTTGCCGCCGCCAAACTCGTGGCGCATGCGGTCGTTGAAGCGCTTCATGTCACGAAGGCCCCACTCGCGGCCGCATTTATACATGATGAGGGAGGCGGCGTCGCCGACATCCTCTTCAAGGCCGTGGTGGAGGCCGACAATGAAGTCCTCGGTTACCTTGGCGGAGCGCTGGCCGTCGCGAAGGTAAATCATGCCCTTGCTGGGATCGTTGCGGAAAAACTCATCCGCGACGTAGTAGTTGTGGTAGCCTTTGTAGCCACCGTCGGAGGCGGCGATGGGAGCGGCATTGAGGGTAGGTGTCATAGTTTTTGTGATACGGTGTTCGGTTGAAGTTCTGGTGCTGCGCGGTTTATTTGTCGGAGACGTCCACCGAGCCTAGATTGAAGTCCACATCCTGGAGCTGCATGATGTAGGTGCGGGTGATGATCTTGTCCTTTTGGATGAGGATGCGGCCGTCCTTCGGGTGGAGAATCGGAACCTTGGTGCGCTTGCCGATCAGGCTCTCGAGATCGTTAAAGGATTGGACGTAGAGACCCTCGGGGAGGAGAATCTCAACACCTTCGCCAAGCACGCGACATTGGCAGGAAAGGCGGCTGCCGGGTTGCGCGCCCGTGATGAGGGCGAGGGTGCGGCGCTCGCGATCGGTGACGGGGGTGAGACTGTCGGCCCCGCCGGTGACGTAGACGTGGCAGGTGGCGCAGATGCCCTGGCCGCCGCAGGCCATCATGACCGGGCATTGCTGGGCAAGGAGGGTGTCGAGCACGCGGGTGTTGGTGGCGACAGCGACCCGTTGATTGATGGGCTGGAGGAGGACGTCTTTCATGAAAGGAGGGGGCGGAGCACTTCGGGGAGATTCTGTTGGATGAATGAGGCGCGTCCGCCGGAGAGCGGCGCGGTGCAGAGAAGATAGACGGCGTGGCGGCGAAGACGGATGACGAGCAGTTCCTGGCCGGCGGCGGGCACGGGGGCGG
Source organism: Opitutaceae bacterium (assembly GCA_027488595.1). Taxonomy (GTDB): domain Bacteria; phylum Verrucomicrobiota; class Verrucomicrobiia; order Opitutales; family Opitutaceae; genus IMCC26134_A. Next base: position 12,678 of record JAIYBI010000150.1, read on the forward strand.
CGGCCGAGAGGGCGAGCACGTGGATGGCAGCGATGCCGGGCGCCGGTGTGGCCCAGGGCTGGAAGGCGGAGAGGCGGATGTCGTCGCGGCGGGAGCGCCGCATCAGATCGTGCAGACGAAAACGTGCGGTCTCGGGGGGACGGCCGGCAAGTTTGGCGAAACGCTTCGCGCCGATCTTCGGCACCAAGGCCAGCTCGTCGAGGCTGGCGAAGTATTGGGCGCGGCTGCGATGGGCTATGATGTTGGCGGAGAGCGTCGGGCCGATGCCATCGAAGGCGAGGAGGGCCTCGCTATCGAGATAGTTGAAGGCGGATAACAACTCGGACTCGGTCAGGCCGGTGGGAGTGCGGCGTGCCACCCACGCGGACTCATTGTGAAACGGATCACCGGCTGCGAGCATGGGAGAAGCGGCGGAGCGACCTTGCCAACGCCAGCGGCCCGCGCCGCGCCGATGAAACGGACGCGTCAAGGGGCCGGTGCGCCTTGGATGCGGCAGTGCGGCGGCGGTGATTCGAGTTGAGAACATGCGGAAGAGGGCGCTCAGGAGGAGACGGAGCGGAGGAGTTCGGTTTGGGCGCGTTGCACCAGCGTGGCTTGGTCGTCGGTGAGCGCACGGCCCTGGGTCCGGGCGAGATTGACCAACTGAGCCGAGGCGTCGGCGGCGAGGGGACTCAAGTGGGCGTAGGCGGGGGCGTCGTCGGACCCGCGAAGACCAAGTAGGAGCAACGGGATGGGGCTGGAACTGCCTTCGGTGGGGAAGGCGAGTTTGATCCCTGCAAAGCGGGCGCTGAGATCGGCCGTAAAGCGGCCGAGTGCTACGGCTCCGGCGTGTTTTGCGCCCAGCGTTTGCGCGGCAGAGACGGCGAGGGCCTGGTAGAATTCAAGCGTGCCCGCTTCCTTGTCGGGATGAATGGCGGCCAAGGTCTGCGGGCAGCTCCAATACCAGAGGTGCGCGGTGTCGCTGTGCGAGGTGGCGGCGTGCAGCGTGAGCACCTCAAGAACGTAGGCACCCTCGACGCGGAGACCGGGATTGTTGAGCCAATCGAACGACTTTTTGCCGAGGCCGAATTTGGAGAGGAACCCGCCGGCCTTGGACGCGACGAGCGGGAGTTTGGCGCCGGCTCCGAGCGATGACTGGACGGTGGCGAAGCGTGCGAGCACAACCTCGTCGGACTCGAGTGTGAGACCGAAGGATTGGGCGGCGTAAGCGTCGGCGGCATCGGACTCGACGAGCCTTTCGGCGGGACGAGCGCGTGCCAGCAGAGACGCGTGCCAGAGCGGACGGGCAAGCGGGTGAGCGCTCTGGGCGGCGCACGCGCGAACGAGACGGGAGCCCTTGCCGGAGGCGAGGTCGTGCAAGCGGCGGGCAAGCGCTGGGAGCGCGAGCAGGCGACGTTTCAAGGAATTGGGCACGCGACCGGGGAGGAGCGTTTCGCATTCCGCGCCGATGGTGTCGGAGAGAGCGACCCACGCGGCGGGGGCGTGGGCGCGGCCGAGGGGTGTGGCGAGCATGAGTTTTTCCAAAACGGCGAGTCCGGGGGCGGGGCCGTCATCCGGAGTGGCGGCGGCGGCGGCGAG
>JAIYBI010000129.1 GCA_027488595.1 Opitutaceae bacterium
CCGCCGGAGCGCTCAGCGCCGCCGAAGGAAGCCAGCTCAACGTCCACATGATGGCGCTCCTGCTCTTCGGCTGCGCCGTGATCGGCGACAGCGTGAACTACTGGGTCGGCTCCCGCGTCGGTCCGGCGGTCTTCAAACGCGAAGACTCGATTTTCCTGCGGAAAAAACACCTCGAGCGCGCCCACGCCTTTTTTGAGAAATACGGCGGCCGCGCCGTCATCCTTGCGCGCTTCGTGCCCATCGTGCGCACCTTCGTTCCTTTTGTCGCCGGCATCGGCAGCATGAGCTACAAACAGTTTATGGCCTTCAACGTCGTGGGCGGCTTCGTCTGGGTTTATTTCTTCTGCTACGCCGGCTTCTTTTTCGGCGCGACGCCCTTGGTGCAGAAAAATTTCAAACTCGTGATTCTCGCGATCATCTTCGTCTCGATTCTGCCTATCGTCTTCGAGTTCGCACGCGCCTGGCTCAGCAGCCGCAAGGATAAAGTAGCCGCATCCTGAGCCGTGATTGGCCGAAGACCGGAAGTAACTTAATGCGGGCTCAACCGAGCCGCCGACGGAAGAGCTGCACCGCCATGCCAAGGGTGAGGTGCGCCAGTTCGGAATCGTAGCGAAGGCCTTCGTCGCGAAGGAACGCGTGCGCGGCGTTGAATTCGTGCCAGGTAAAGTTCGCCCCCGCCGCCGCCAGCGCCGCGTAGATCGTCGCACGTCCCTCGGCCGGCACATGCGGGTCCTGCCGTCCCCAGATCATCAGCAACTCGCCGGGGATGTCGCGGATGCGGTCAAGCGAGTCGTCGGCCTGGCCGAGTCCGAGGCTGCGCTTGTGCAGATCCGTCGCGTAAAAACACACCGCGGCCGCGACGGCGGAATTCATCGCCGCGCGAAACGCGAGATGCCCGCCGAGGCAGATGCCCATGACGCCGACGCTCCCCGTGCCGGCTTCGTGGGTCTTAAGAAACTCCACCGCCGCGTGGGCGTCGGCATCGTAGCTCGCGACGGGTTTGGCGTATTTGAGTTCATTGCCCTTGTCGGCCCCCGCCTGATCGTAGGCGAGCACGGTGCCGACAGGAAGGAACTCATGGTAAACCTCCGGCACAGCGACAATAAACCCGTGCCCCGCGAGCCAGGCCGCGGTGCGCGCAATAGGCGCAGTGATTTGGAAGATCTCCGAATACAAAACGATGCCCGGGTGGCGTCCGTCGCCGCTCGGGCGATAAACGAGCGTGCGCATCGGTCCGGAGGGCGTGGCGAGTTCTACGGCGGAAGGTTCACGGATGGTCATTGGAATGAGAGAAAATCGTGGCGGACGTTAAACCTGCGGGCTCGTTCACCAACCGGACATGGCGTTGTTGACCTCGACGAGGTGGTGGGTGCCGTCGGCGCGGGTCTCGACCCGCAAGTGGCGGGCATGGACTGCGCGCAGCGTGCTGCGGTGCGCGATGGTGAGGATGGCCACGCCGGGCAGAGTTTCACGCAAGGCCACGTAGAAGGCGCGCTCGGCGGCTTCGTCCATCGCGGAAGTGGCCTCGTCGAGCATCAGCCATTCGGGGCGTTGCAGAAAGATGCGGGCCAGCGCCACGCGTTGTTGTTCGCCGCCGGAGAGTTGTTGCGACCAGTGCGCCTCCTCGTCGAGCCGGGAGCCGAGCATGGGACACTGCGCGAGGTCGAGCGCGGCATGGATCGCGGCGTTGTCGAAGGCATCCGGCGGCGACGGGTAACAAAGCGCGGCGCGCAGAGTGCCGATGGGGAGGTAGGGCTTCTGCGGCATCACCATGCAGCGAAAAGGATCGGGCAGATGGACCCGGCCTTGTTCGTAGGGCCAGAGGCCGGCGAGGGCGCGGAGGAGTGTGCTTTTGCCGCAGCCGGAGGGGCCGGTGATGAGCACAGAGTCGCCGGGCGCGAGGTGAAAATTGACCGGATCAAGCAGCGCTGTGCCGTCGGGCCGGAAGAGGGCGAGGCCATCGGCTTCGAGGCGGTCGCCGGTGAGGCCGATATCGTAGAGTTCGCGTTGCGAGGCGCGGAGTTTTTGCGAGTGCTCGATGCCGCGAACGAAGCCGTCGAGGCGCTGCACGATGGCCCACCAGTTGGCGATGATTTCGAAGCTGTTGACGAAAAAATTCAGGCTGCTCTGCACCCGGCCGAAGGCACCGGTGAGCTGGGTCAACTGACCGAGCGAGATGCCGCCGGCGAAGAAACGCGGCGCCGAGAGCAGGAGCGGCACGGTGTCGGAGAGCCGGAAATAAACCGCCTTGAAAGCGTTCAGGTGAATCTGGCGGATAAGGGTGGCGTTGAAGTTGCCGACGATGCGCGAGAAGCTCACGCCGAGGGTGCGTTGCTCGGCGGGCTCGCCCTCGATCAGCGCCGTGCTCTCGCTGTTCTCGCGCAGGCGGATGAGGCCGAAGCGGAAGTCGGCCTCGAGTTTTTGCTGCTCGTAGTTTAGCCCGATGATCGGTCGCCCGACGCGGCCAACCAGCCAGGTCCCGAGGAGAGAGTAGAGGATGCAAAACCAAACAAGGTGTCCGAGGATGGCGGTGAGAAAGCCGGTGACACCCTCATAGGCGGTCCAGAGTGTGCCCACCAGCGGGGCGAGCATGGAGAACTGCTCCGGCACCTGCGGCAGGATGAGCGGCAGCGCAGTCTCGGTGACCGTCGGGGTGCCGGCCGAAAGTATCCAGAGAATGACTACAAATGAACCGAGCCCGACCATCGCCCCGAAAAAGCCGATGAACAAGTCCAGCGTGGTGAAACAAAAGGAGCGAATATCCTCGCTGATGCGCTGGTCGGGGTTGTCGCCCTGGTGGCCGTTGAGCTGTCCGAGGTAGTGGGCGCGGTCGCCCAGCCATTTTTCGAGAAAGTGCGTGGTCATCCAGCGCCGCCAGCGGATCTTGAGCGAGGAGAAGAGGTAGTCCTCGGCGAGCCAGAAGGTGATCGAGCAGAAGATGAGCCCGAGCATGGCAACGCCGAGCTGCACAAAATATCCGTAGTCGCCGCGTTGGATGGTGTCGAAGAAAGCGCGGTTCCAGTAGGAAAGTTTTATGCCGACCCAGTTTTGCGCGAGCGTAAGCACGACGACGGCTCCGAGAAGAAGGCATGCGGCCCATTTTTCCTCGGAACGCCAGAACGGGCGGGCGAGCGCGAGGAAGAGGCGGGCTTTGGAGAGGAAAGACGTGGGGCTGGGCACGGCAACGAGCGCAACGCCTTGACCGGCGCAGCACAACCCACGAGTGAATGGAGGGGCGGAGAGGACGCGGCAACCGGAGAAGCGGGCCTTGGTGTGCAAAGTGCTGGGTGGTTTACAATTCGCGCCGGATAGGTTTTTACACGTTCAGCCCCTGCTTCCTCCCTTGGCATCCAAATTCGACCAACTCCTCACCGCCTGCGCCCATCCCGAGCTCTACCGAAGAAACGGTTTCCGGATTCTCGGTCTTGCCGTGCCGGCCGATCCCCGCGGTATCGCGCGTCGTTTTGACGAACTAAATATCAACCTCGAGCTGAGCTCGGAGCTCGGTGAATGGGCCTTCGCTCCGCGCCCGATGCCCGATCGCGAAGGCCTGCGGGCGGCGGCGCGGGCCCTCCAGGAGCCCATGCAGCGCTTGTTGGCCGAGTTCTTTTGGTTCTGGCCCTTGTCCTATCCCATCGCCGGACAGGATGCGGCACAGGTGCAGCTTGCGCGGGGCGACACAGCCGCCGCGACTCTGGGGTGGAGTCAGGCCGCAAGCCGCGGAGATCCCGTGGCGTGGCATAACCTCGCGGTTTACCAGCATCTGCTCGCGCTCGAGTGGGAGCAGACGGCCGACGCCGATCCCGCGATCCTGAATCAGGTTTGGCGCGAGGCGGCGGATTACTGGAAACGCGTGCAAACCGACCAGCGCTTCTGGCACCTGCTCGAAACCCGGATCGCCGCGCTCGACGATGCCCAGTTACCGGCCGATTCGGCGTGTCGCTTGCGAGATCAACTGCCCGAGATTCTCTCCCGCATCCATGCCGAGAACGCCGTCCACTACGTGGCCGCCAACGACCTCGAAACCGCCCGCCTGCACGTCGAGCTCGCCCAGTCCCATCTTCCCGGCGAGCGCATCGCCGCCGTTTTCGAAGCGACCGCCCAGCCTGCCGTGGGACGCCTGGAAAATCACGTCGCCCAGTCGCGCCGCCACGCCGCCGCCCACCCGGCCGACGCCCTCGCACCCATGCGTTCTTTGGTGCAAGCCGCCGCGTCAGATCTGGCGCTGCTTACCGCCTTTTCCAACACCCCCGTGACTGCCCACCTGCACGGCGACCAGGCGCGCCTCGTGGCCGATACCGTGCTCGACGGGCTCGTCGCCTACCAGCGCGCGACGGGCGATGACCTGGCCTGCCTGCCTTTGGTGTTTCATTTACTCGATGTCGCCACCGCACCCGAGTTGGCGCAAAGGGTCGAACAGGCCTTCGGGGTCATGTTGGAAAACGCCCTCAACGCCGCCCGCGGCGCGGCAGGTGAACCCGCTCCGCCCGAGCCGGTGCTGACCTTCGACCTTATCAACGCCTCGATCGCCCCCGGCCTCGCCGCACTCTCCCTTCCACCCGTGGCCAACCTGGCGGTGAACGCCCGTCTCGCCGGCTGGCTAGAAAAGCTCGCCGAGGAGTCCCTCGCCGAGTCTCCCGCGAACACCGCCTGGGCCTTGCGCACGGTGGAATACGCCCTCGATCTACCGCTTGATGAAGCGAATCGCGCCGCACTCACCGGAATGCGCGACGGGTGGCTGGCCGCCTCTGGAGCGCCACGAGTGAAGCCCTTCAACCTCACCGCCGGCGGCACGACCCTGAGAATTGATGCCCGCGGCGTGAGCTTGAACAACCGCTTGGTCGCCGCGGCCGATTTGACCGGCGTGCGGCATCATTTCACCGGTTTCTCCGCCGCGCCCCCCCACGACATCGGCTGGTCCTCCGCCGACGAGGGGCTCGCCATGGACGCCGACTGGTTCGCGACCTTGCCCGAGGGCGCCGACGCCGCCGCGACCGCCCGCGAAATCCTCGCCGCTCTCCACGGCTTTCTCGTGCCGTCTCTGGTGACGCGCAGTCTGGCCTCTCTTCGCGCCGGCGGCACTGTCGCCTTGGGGGAAGTGGTGCTCAGCGAGGAAGGGATGGCCCTGGCCGAGGGCGAGGCCCCGGTGCCTTTTGCCCGCCTGCGGCTTGCCTATCGGGCCGACTGTGTGACGATCTCGTCCACCGATGCCCCCTCCCGCACCGTTGAGCTCGATCCTTTGTTGAACTGGAACGTCGTTTTAATCCCCCACTTCCTCGCCGCCCTGACGCCGCGCCCCTCCTGATGCCTTCCTCGCTCTTGCAACAGCTCCTGGCCCGCGATCCGCGAAAGCTCGCGCGCTTCCCCGCCGCCCCGCTCGACCGCGCCCTCTCCGACTGGCACCGCCTGGTCAACGCCCCCCCCTCCCCTGCTCCCGCCACCGAGTCCACCCTCGACCCGGAACTAGGCCCCGCCTACGCCGAGCTCGCCACTCACGTCTGGCGCGCAAAGCACCGCCTCGGCGACGCTCCGCCCGAGGTTCTCCGTCGCGCCCTTCGCCACCTTGATGCCGCCACCGAGACCCTCCGCCGGCTCGACGTCACCACGAAGGACTGGCTGAACGAGCCCTACGACCCCGGCCTCCCGCTCAAGGTCATCGCCTTCCAGCCCAGCCCCGGTCTCATGCGCGACACCATCATCGAGGTCATCCGCCCCGCCGTGCTCTGGCAAAACCGCCTCGTGCAATCCGGCGAGGTCGTCGTCGGCCGCCCCGTCACCGATTAACCGCGCCGCCCCCTTCTCCGCCCCATGCTCCGCACCACTATTGATTTCGGCATAGACCTCGGCACCACCAACTCCGCCATCGCCCTCGCGGCCGGTCCCAGCACGGAAATCATCAAGAACAACCTCGACGCCGACACCACCCCTTCGGCCGTCCACATCAACCGCACCGGCAACCTCTGGGTCGGCCAATCCGCCCGCTCCAAGCTCGCCGACGAGCGCGCCGAGCACGATGTCCACATCGAGTTCAAGCGCCGCATGGGCACCGCCCACGAGCACTTTTTCCAATCCTCCGGCCGCAAACTCCTCCCCGAGGATCTCTCCGCCGAGATTCTCAAATCCCTCCGCGCCGATGTCGCCCAAAAGCGCGGCGAGGACATCACCGCCGCCGTGCTCACCGTGCCCGCCGCCTTCGGCCTGCACCAGTGCGACGCCACCAAACGCGCCGCCGCCCTCGCCGGCTTCACCACCGCCCCTCTCCTCCAGGAACCCATCGCCGCCGCCCTCGCCTACGGCTTCCAAAAACACAACGCCAAGGCCTACTGGCTCGTTTTCGACTTCGGCGGCGGCACCTTCGACGCCGCCCTCGTCCGCTCCGACCAGGGCACCATGTCCGTCGTCAACCACGCCGGTGACAACTTTCTCGGCGGCGCCGATATTGACTGGTCCATCGTCGAGCAGTTCCTCGTTCCCCGCATCCGCGAGCAGTTCAAGGCCCCCGACTTCGGCCGCGGCCACGAGCCCAGCCGCTACGATCTCCTCCGCCTCAAAACCGCAGTCGAAGCCGCCAAGATTGACCTTTCCCGCCAGAAATCCACCTGGCTCGAGGTGGACCTCCGCAGCCTCGGCTCCGGCCCCAACGTCCTCGAACTCGAGCTCACCCGGGACAACGTTGCCGCCGCCGCCCGCGCCAGCGTGCTCCGCGCGGTGGACATTGCCCGCCGCGTGCTCACCTCCCAAGGCCTCGAACCCGCCGCCGTTGAAAAACTCGTCTTCGTCGGCGGCCCCACGCTCGCCCCCTACTTCCGCGAGCTCGTCGCCGAACATCTGCCCATCCCTTTCGATCTCTCGGTTGATCCGCTCACCGTCGTCGCCCGCGGCGCCGCCATCTTCGCCTCCGGCCAGCGCCTCGCCGCCTCTCAAAAGGCCAGCACCGGCCGCACCGCCCCGGGCTTTGGCGTCTACAAGGTCGAGCTCATCTACAAACCCATCGGCACCGACGCCGAACCCATGGTTGGCGGCAAGGTCTCGCCCCCCGTCTCCGGCTCCGCCGCCGGCTGTAGTATCGAGTTTATCAATACTGATACCAAGTGGCGCAGCGGCCGCCTCCCTCTCGGCGCCGGCGGCACTTTCCGCCTCAACCTCCGCGCCGAGCCCAACTGCCAGAACCATTTCAAAATCGAGCTCCACGACGCCCTCGGCGCCCCCCGCCTCACCGAACCCGCCGGCCTCCATTACACCATCGGCCTCGTGGTCGAGGAGCAGACGCTCATTCACAACCTCGGCGTCGCCCTCGCCGATAATCAGGTCGCCCTTCACTTCCCCAAGGGCACCGGTCTTCCCGCCAAGTCCACCCGCACCTTCCGCACCACCGCCGCCCTCTCCCGCGACACCGCCGGCAGCCTCCTTCGCATCCCCGTCGTCGAAGGCGACCACCGGCTCGCCGACCGCAACTTCCTCATCGGCACCCTCGAGATCAGCGCCGGCCAGATCCACCGCGACCTCCCTCTCGGCACCGAGATCGAGGTCACGCTCTACATGGACTCCTCCCGCCTGCTCCACGTCGTCGCCTACGTTCCCCTGCTCGACGAGGAGTTCCCCGCCAAACTCGAACTCGGCGGCGCCCACCGCCAGCCCGTCCTCGAAGTATTGAAAGCCGAGCTCGCCCGCGAGATCTCCCGCGTCGCCACCCTTCGCAACGACCTCGGCGAAGCCCCCGCGCCCGCCGATCAAGACGCCGTCGCCGCCCTGGAAAAATCCCCCGCCCGCGCCCACCTCGAGGCCGTGCTCAACACTTCCGCGCCCGATTTCGACACCCTCCTCAAAGCCGAGCACCAGCTCCTCGAATTCAAACTCGCCCTCGACGAGGTCGCCGAGCGCCTCGCCTGGCCTGCCGCCGTGCGCGACGCCAAACGCCTCCTCGGCGAGCTCGAAGACCTCGTCTCCGCCCACGGCGAAGACACCGAAAAAGCCCGTGCCAAAGCCCTCCGCGACGACACCCAGGCCGCCATCGCCACCAAGCAGCCCGAGCGTCTCCGCAAAAAGATCGAGGAGCTCACCGCCCTCCACGAAAGCATCCTCTACCGCCAGCCCGATTTCTGGCGCAAACATTTCACCGCGCTTGTCGAGTGCCGCGACCAGATGTCCAACCTCGCCCGCGCCGATGTGCTCATCAAAGCCGGCCGCCACGCGCTTCTCACCGGCAACCACGACGACCTCGTGGACAACGCCCTCCTGCTCCAGGACCTTCTCCCTCCCCAGCTCGTCGAAGCCGCCCGCCAAGGCTACGGCTCCAGCCTGCTGGCGTAAGCTCCGCCGCCCTCCAAAAATCTTTCTCTAGATTCTTTCTCTTACTCTTTCTCGCCGCATTCACCAAATCGCCCCGCCGCTACCTCGCCCCCGTTAAACAGGAGAAAGAGTAAGATTAAGAATCTAGAGAAAGATTCCCTAAGCCGCCCGCACTTCCTCCTTAAACTTTGTCTTTCATCTTCAACTCTCCACTCCGATGACACCCGCCGCCCAACCCGCCGCCATTCCCCACACCCTGCGCCTTTTCAAGGCCGAGGAACTCGCCGGCCAGGGCCTCTACCGTGAGGCCGAGGCGTTGCTCTCCGACGGCTCGAACCCGCCCGAAGACCCCGTGCTGCTGCATGCCCTGGCCACAGTCGTAACCCGCCAAGGTGACACCGCGCGAGCCACCCGCCTTTGGCGCCTCCTGCAAAGCCGCCAGCCCGGCCATCGCGAAGCCGAGAAAATGCTCGCCGCAATCGAGACCTGGCAGGAACGCCCCACCTGGGTCCGCTTCGCCCCCGCCGGTGCCGCCGCCCTGCTCGTGCTCGGTATCGTGCTCTGGGCCGTTTCCGCCAGCCGCCCCGCCGCCACTCCCGCCTACGCCACCACGCCCCCCGCGCCCGCCGCCCCGACCGCGGCCACGACCCGCGTCACCGCCGTTGCCCCGCTCCCCGCACAGCCAGTCAAATCAGCAGCCGCCCCCTCCGTGCCCCCACCCGAAGAAGCCCCGATGGTCATGTTCAAAGTCGCCCCCGCCAAACCGGCGAAGAAGTAGTGAGAACATTCAAACCGGACTCAGCCGGCGGGTATTTGGCCACGAAAAAACGCCACGAAAAAGTTCCCGTCGGTGTTTCTCTTCGGTCCCTACGTTCTCTCGCGGTCACACTTTCGGTTACGCCCAACGCGCAATAATCGTGCAGCGTAAAGTGGAATCGAGCACTTCAGAGCTGCGCCATGTCCCGTAGTCCCACCGAAAACTCCCCGACCCTGCTCGCAGCGCTCTACCTGGAGGCCGTGCTGCCCGCCATCCCGCTGCTCGCCACCCGCGACCCCCCCCTAGCCGCCGCTCTCGCCGGTCCCGATTTTGCCACGGTCTTCGCCACCTCGGGCGGACTCCGCACCCGCCTCGCCATCCGCACCGGCGTTGCCACCGCCTCTTTCGGCCCGGCCGCCGCGCCGCAAGCAGGCGATATCTGCCTCTGGTTTCCAACGCCCGGCCAAGTCGTCCGCTCCTTCGATGGTCGCCGCCGCCCCGCCGTCGCGTTTCCGCTCAGCGGCTGGTTTCATCTTCCCCGTCTCCGCCGCCTGACTGCGGCCGGCCAGCGCCTCGAATCCATCCTCACGCACCGCCCGGCCCCCGACTCCTGCGGCCCAGACCTCGCCCTCCATGCCTGGAGCAACCTCACCGTAGGTCTCGCCGCCGCCGCCGCCTGGCTGCGTCACCACCCCGATGGCCCCGCCACCCGCGCCCGGCTCGGACCCGGTGTCGTGGTCTTTTCGTGCCCCGCCCTGACCGCTCCACTCTGGCTCGATCTCACCACGCTCGCCACCGGCACCGGCGCTCCTCCTGCCGACGCCGTGCTGATGGCGACCGTGACTTTCGCCGATCTCGACACCCTTCTCGCCGAGCTCGACCATCGACTCGACGCCCCCGCCGCGCTCGGCCTCGGGACCCTGCGTCTGAGCGGCCACCTCCTCCTTGCGGAAAACCTCAGCCTCCTTCTCCTCAAGGTCGGCAAACTCCTCAAACCGTCGTCTCCGTGATGTCCGCTCATTCTCGGTCCGTCCAAATTCATCCGTCCGTTTGAATCCGCGATCATCCGTGTCCATCCGTGGTTAAAAATTGCGCCTCCTTCCCGTCCCGCCTCCCTTGAACTTCGACCGCTCTCAAGCCCTCTTCCGCCGCGCCACCGCTATCATACCAGGCGGCATCTACGGCCACACAACCCCCGCCGCCACCCTGCCCGGCGCCACGCCCTACTACGCCGTCGAGGGCTTCGGCTGCCGCTACCGCGATGTGGATGGCAACACCTTCATAGACTTCCTTTGCGGCTACGGTCCGATGGTGCTCGGCTACCATCACCCTGAGGTCGAGGCCGCCGCCAACGCCGCCCGGGCCCGCGGCGCCGCCTTCAACCACCCGACTCCGCTCATGGTCGAGCTCGCCGAGGCCCTCGTCGCGCGCATCAGTTTTGCCGACTGGGCCGTCTTCGCCAAAAACGGCGCCGACCTCACCACCTGGGCCACCCAGGTCGCCCGCGAGTTCACCGGCCGGCCCAAAATCCTCAAAATCCGCGGCGCCTACCACGGCACACACGCCTGGTGCTCGCCCGGCCACGGCGGCCTCATCCCCGAGGATCGCGCCCACATCCACGATTTCCCCTTCAACGATGTCGCCGCTCTTGAAGC
>JAIYBI010000015.1 GCA_027488595.1 Opitutaceae bacterium
CACCATTACCGCGCCGAGCGGTGGCGGCGGCGGGGGGAATGGGACGATTTTCACTGAGAATATGGGGACGCCGACCGGAAATACCGGGATTTCTTCCTACGCGACGGGCACGGCTCCCGCGACGTTTCAAAACAAGGGCACGCTAACTTTCGGCCAGGGCGAGCAGACGGCGGAATGCGATGTTCGCAACACCAGTGTATCTTCCGGTTACTCTGGAGCCTCCGGCGGTGGTAACGTGTGGTTTGCCTCTACCAATCCCAGAGGCTTTTCTATCGAGAGTATAAACGCGGTAACTTATACCGGCCTGCAACTTACCTTTGCTTACAGAAAAGAGGTATCAAATGTGCATGCGGCCTTAGCGGTTGATTATTGGAACGGCGCTGCGTGGGTTTCAGTCGCCAACACCACAACCGCGCTTTTCAACGAGGCCGCTTCCGCCTCCGTAGCATGGTATCCTTCTAAAACTCTTTCGCTTCCCGCCGGCGCTCAGATCAACGGTTTGAAGATTCGCTTCGTTAAAACCGGCACCGATGTTATCCGCATCGACGACGTGAAACTCACCGGCACTCCCGTCGCTGTCGCCACGCCGACCCTCTCCGCCACCGGCACCCTCGCGGCGGTGGATACGGTTTACGGCACGGCCTCGCCGACGCCGGCCTCGTTGAGTGTCTCGGGTGCGGATCTCACCGCCGGCATTCTCGTCACCGCGCCGGCGGGGTTTGAGGTTTCTCAGACTGCGGGCGGGGCCTCGGGCTATGCCGCCACCCAGACACTCGCCGCGACGTCCGGCACGGTTGCGGCGACGACGGTGTTTCTGCGGCTCGCGGCCGGCACCGCCGTGGGCTCCTACGTCGGCAACGTCGCCCTCACCAGCACGGGCGCGTCGAGCCTGAGCGTGCCGGTGGCGCCGAGCGCAGTCGCGTTGCGGCCCTTGCTAATCACCGCGCAGGATCGCACCAAGGCTTTTGGCACCGTGTTCAGCGCGGGCACCTCCGCCTTCACGTCGTCGGGGCTGGTTTCGGGCCAGACCATCGGCTCCGTGACACTCACGGCGGTCGGCGGTGCGGCGCAATTCGACGCGGCAGGCTCCTACGCCATCGTGCCGGCTAATGCGACGGGCGGGACCTTCTTGGCGGCGAACTACAGCATTTCCTACGCGTCGGGCACGCTGAGTGTCACGGCTCCGAGCTTTGCAGAGTGGGCGGCAGGGCTTGGCAACTCCACCGCGACGGGCGATTCGGACGGTGACGGTGTTGTGAATCTGCTCGAATACTTTTACGGCCTCGATCCGGCGGCGGCGGATGCGTTCGCGCCTGCGCTGCAAGCGGTGTCAGGCGGCGCGGAGCTGACCTTCGATTATCGCCGCAGCAAAGCGGCGGTGGGAGTGACGGGCACGGTGGAGGCGACGACGGATCTGACGGGCACGCCCGCCTGGACCTCCGCCGACGTGATTTCGGATGCCTTGATCAAGGACTTTGGGCTCTACGAAACCCGCCGGGCGACGATCACGGTAAATGGAGGCGAGACGCGGAAGTTTGTGCGCCTGCGCGCGACCCAGCCCTGAGCGGTGCGGGCCGACGGACGGGTCGCGTGGCGCTCCCCGCGAAGTCGTCGAAGGCTGTGCGGGAACGGATGTGGCGAATGGGTGACGGCGTAACCTGAGTTTTACAGTCCGAGGCTGGAACAAATGCAGGGAGCTTTAGTTTTATGAATGCGCCTTCATCTATGCGCACTCAACTAATCCAATCCTTACTCGCCTCCGTTCTCGCGGCCGGAGCTTGCTCGTCAGCTCACGCCCAAATCACCCAACTCAACTTTTTCGGTGCCAACCAAGGCGCTGGTTTGAGTGCGGGTGAAATCGTCGCCTTCGACAAAGTCACAGACCGCCTCTTTGTGACCAGCTCGGGCAATGCCGCCCAGGCGACCGGCGTTCACCAGGTTAATATCTTCGAATTTGCCACTCCCGGCTCCCAGACCAATGGAGGCGTGATTGATTACTCTACTGCGTTTGGCGCGGTGGCCAACATGCGCAGCCTCAGCAGCGTCGCGGTGGATCCGCTCAACCGCTTCGGCGTCGTGTCACTCATTCCCACGGCCAACGCCACCACGTTGGGCAAGGTCGGGTTCTTTAACCTCTCGACCGGTGCGAACATCGGAACGCTCGATGTCGGTTACCATCCGGACAGCGTCACTTTCTCCGCCGATGGCTCGCGCTTGATCGTAGTTAACGAGGGTGAGTTCAATCCCAACCTCAACCTTAGCGACGGAACGATCTACACCAATACCAACCCGAGCAACGTAAACGCCCCCGGTTCGATTTCCATCATTGATGTGAGCAGCATCACCTCCGGCAACCTCGCCGCGTTGACCGGGCTTGCAGTGACGACGAAGGATTTTTCGGCTTCGAATCTCGACGCAGGTGTCTCGATCGCCACGTTGCGCAACTCCAATGTCGCGGCCGTGGGAACCAGCGGCACCTTCATCGCGGATGTGCCTGTATTCAGTGTTGCTGACACTGGTGCGATTGAGCCGGAATACGCCTCGGTGAAGGGTGACAAGGTTTACGTCTCGCTTCAGGATAACAACGCCATCGCGGAATACGATCTCACCTCCGGCCTTTGGACCGAAGTGAAGAAACTCGACCCCATCGCACAGACCATTGATGCCACCGACCAGAACGCGGCTGGCGCGACGAACAACTTGATTGCCATCGAGAAAGTCGTGAAGGGCCTGCCCATGCCGGATACGGTTGCGACTTTTGTCTCGGGCGGGAAAACCTACGTGGTAAGCGCCAATGAAGGTGACGCCCGTGTGGATGATCGCGATTTAACCCGCTTCGGCGACATCTCCGGCGCCGACAGTCTGAATCCGATTCTCGATACAAACGCACCGTCGACCTTTCCGCTCACGCAGACAGGCCAGCGTGCGCTTGACCAACTTGGCCGCTTGAACATCTCGCGTATTGACGGAGACACCGATGGCGACGGCAAGATTGATGATCCCACCATGATCGGCACGCGCAGCTTCTCGATCTACGAGAAAACGGGGAGCGGATTGGTGCGGGTTTACGACTCAGGCAGCTTTTTCGAGACCTACATCGCAGCCAATGGCGGCTGGCAAGATAGCCGCAGCGACGACAAGGGTCCGGAGCCCGAGGGGCTGACCATCGGCGAGATCAACGGTCGCACCTATCTCTTCATCGGCATGGAGCGCACCGCGCACATCTTCCAGTTCGACATTACCGACCCGCTCGGCGTGACCTTCGTGGATGCGGAACTCCTGCCGTTTGCGAACGCGCAACGCCCGGAGGGATTCCTGTTCATCAGCGCGGCGGATAGCCCGAACGGTCAGAATCTCCTCGTGGTGGGTTACGAGGGCGCAGGCTCGTCGGTTACGGAGCAGATTGGCGTGTTCACCGTAATCCCTGAGCCCTCGTCTTTCGCGGCGATCGCGGGCGGGTTGTTGTTTGGCTTCGCCGCGATGCGTCGTCGTCGCGCTCGCGCTTGAGGTTTGAGGTAGTCCTTAATCAACTACAGATTATCACGCCGCCCGGATTCTTCCGGGCGGCGTTTTTTTGCGTTCATGGTATGCGGCGGTCGTCGGTTTGAGGTCGGGCGTGACCGGTCCCGCCCTACCTCGGACGGGTCGCTTCGCGCTCCCCGCTACCCGGATGAGGCGATCAGAGCCAGCGGCGTTTGCGCAGGTAGGTGAGCAGGGCGGCGGTGATGCCGACGGTGACGACGGCGGCGACGGGGTAGGTCCAGAGTGGGTTCAACTCGGGCATGAACTCGAAATTCATGCCGAACCAACCGCCGACGAGGATGGCGGGAGTCGTGATCGCAGTGAGGCCGGTGAGGACCTTGATTCCCTCGTTGGCCTCGTGGGAGGATTTGTTGAGGTAAACTCGGAAGCTCAGGATCAACTGGTCGCCCCAGCTTGCGGCCTGGGTCTCGATGCGGGCGTAGTCCTCGGCGAGGTCGCGCAGGTAGGGCAGCATGGTCGGGCGGATGAAGCCGGGTTTGCCGGTGGCGAGTTCGACGGCAACGGCGCGCTGGGGGCGCACGATCTGCCGCAGCGAGGCGAGGTCCTTGCGCAGGGCGACAACCTTGGGGAACAGCTCGGCGGGGGTGGCGGCGCCGAGCACGCCTTCCTCGATCTCTTCGAGGTCGCGGCGGAGCTCGGTGAGGGCGGGTTTGTAGGCCTCGACAATGGCGTCGAGCACGGTGTGGGCGAGGCGGTCGGGACCGCGCACCGGCGCGACGCCGGCACCGCCCCGGGCGGCGCGCTCGAGCAGGATTTGCACGGGCCGGAGCGGCATCCGGTGGAAGGTGAGCAGGTAGTTTTTTCCGAGGATGAGATCGAGGTCGGTGGTGGTGAACTTATCGCCCTTGGTGTAGTCCACCGCGTGCATGACGAGGTGGAGGTAGTCGTCGAAGGTCTCGAGCTTCGGGAAGGGCGAATCGGTGGTGCAGTCCTCGATGACGAGCGGGTGGAGGCCGAAGAGTTTTTCGAGAATGAGGGTGGTTTCCTCGGCGGTGGGGGCGGAGACATCCACCCAGAGCATGACATTCGGCTCGGCGCGCAGGGCTGCCAGGGACTCCGGCGGCGGGTTAAGCGCGGCGAAGCGGTGGTCGCGATAAAGGAGCGTGGTCAGCATACGCGCGGGGCGAATGACGAATGACGAATGCCGAATGCCGAATGACACACGTCTGACGGCGAAATCCTAAATCCTAAGAGCCTAAATCCTAAAACGGAGGACGGTGGGACGGAGACGCGGAGGGAGCCTGCGGGAGTGGAGGGGTTGCTCATCATCGGTATTCTTTAGAATTTAGCCCTTTAGGATTTAGGATTTTAGCGCGGCTCTGCGCGCTAGATGAGGCCGCGCTTTTTACACCAACGGTAAACAAGGAAGGTGAGGACGACGGTGGCGACCAGGATGATGGCGTAGGCGTGGTGCCAGCCGAGCTCGGGCATGTGTTTAAAGTTCATGCCATACCAGGTGCTGATGAGAGTGGCGGGCAGGCTGATGGCGGTGAGCGCGGTGAGGACCTTGATGCCCTCGTTGGCCTCGAAATCGGAGCGGCTGAGGTAGAGATCGAAGGAGATCAGGAGCTGGTCGGCGTGGCTGGTGGCGGTCTCCTCGATGCGCACGAGGTTGTCGCGCAGATCGCGGAAGTAGGGGAGCATGACCGGGCGGATGATCTTGGACTCGCCATGAGCGAGGCGGGCGGCGACCTCGCGCTGGGGGCGGACGGTCGAGCGAAGGGTGTTTAACTCGGCGCGCACGGCGAGCAGGCGCGGGGTGAGGTCCTTGGTTTCGCCGGCGAGCACGTCTTCCTCGATGGTTTCGAGTTCTGCGCGGAACTCGGCGGTGACGGGCTGATAGAGGTCAACGAGGGCGTCGAGGATGAGGTGGGCGATGCGGTCGGGGCCGCGGGCGACGAGGCCGGTGGCCTTGGCGCAGCGCTCAAGCACGGAGGAGACGGATTTGAGCGGGGCGTCGTGGTAAGTGACGAGGAAATCACGACCGAGGAAAAGGTTGAGCTCGGTGGTGGTGAATTTGTCGGCACGGTTGAAGTCCACCGCGTGCATGACGAGGAAGAGGTAATCCTCGTAGTCCTCGACCTTGGGGAGGGAACTGGGGGCGACGCAGTCCTCGATTGCGAGCGGGTGAAACTGGAAAACGCCCTCGAGGATGGACTTGGTTTCCTCGGGGGTGGGGTTGGAGAGATTGACCCAGAGGACGAGGCCCTTGTCGGCGCGGACGAGCCGGAGAGCCTCGATTTCGAGGTCCTGGCCGACGACTTTGCCGTCACTGAGGATGAAAGATTGGATCATGAGGGCGGAGGCGGCGTGCGTTTGGCGCGTTGCGGGAAGGTAGGCGCGTCGGCGGCGCGGGCGGAAGCCGAAAGAAGGGCGGCGGGGTGGGAGGGCACAAAAAAACCGCATCCGGGATATGGACGCGGCGGGGGATGGAAGAAACGGATGAGAACGAGAATGATTACGAGAACGAGAAAGAGGGAGGCCGATCAGACGGCGGCGGGGGCGAGGATCTTCGCCTCGGCGGCGAGGAGGGCGGAGGCGAAGGCCTCGGGGGAGGGGGCGGCGAGGAGGGCTTCGCGGTTGGCGGAATCCTTGAAGATTTTGCAGAGTATGGAGACGACCTGGAGGTAGCCCGTCGGGTTGTTCTTGGGGGTGCCGAGGATGAAAAAGAGGCGGACGTTCTGATTGCCGTTCTCAAAGGGAACTCCGGCGTGGCTGCGTCCGATGGCGAGCACGAGGTCGGCGACGTGCTCGGTGCGGGCGTGGGGGAGGGCGATCTCGTTGCCGAGGCAGGTGGTATCGAGCCGGTCGCGGGCCAGAAGCTCGGTGTAGAAGCCCTGGTAGTTGGTGACGTTGGGGTGGCCGTCTAGCTGGCGCGCGACCTCGTTCAGCGCGGCGGTGCGCTTGGTGGAGGAGACCGCAAGATGAATGCGGGCGGGATCTAAGAGTTTATGGAGGAGGCTGGCCATACGAGCGAGGGTTAAGGTCGTCGTGACGGGTTCGCGGAAGAAGAGTGGATGGGTAAGGTTTGCCGGTGAGCGAACATGGCAAGCGCGGAGTGGCGGGCGGCACGGAAAAGTTACCTGCCGCCGGCCGGCGGGCGGCGGATCAGCGACTGATCTCGGTGACGAAGTCCATGAGCGGGCGGACACCGGCCGGGGGCGTGACCACATTGCCGTAAAGGAGCTCGGGCATGGTGTATTCGGTATTGTAATACGCAGTGTTGGCGGAGTCGTGGCGGTCAATCCAGCCGGTTTTGACGGTGGCGCCGGCGTAGTAGCCGTTGTTGCGACCGTAGACGAGGACGGGAGTGGAGAGGATGTCGCGACTGAGCTTCTCCGCCTCATAGGTGCGCGGTCCGGCGACGGCGCTGGCGTCCACGCCGATGTTGAAGCGGTTGGCGAAGAGGAGGCGCGGGGTTTTGGTGTCCATCAGCACGTAAATGGTTTCGATGCGCTGGCCGCCGAGCTGGAGACCGAGGCTGGCCTCGCCGGCCTTCACGAGGACGGGAATGCTCCAGGCGCCGTCGGGGCGGCGGACGAGCACGACGCCGTGGCCGTATTGCAGGCCGAGGACGAGGCCGCCCTTGACCTGGTTGACGATGACCACGGCCTGGGCCTGGCGGAGGACCTGGCCGGGGATGGCGAGCTGTGGATCGGCTTGGAACTCGCGCAGGATGGCCTCGCAGGTTTCGATGCGGGCGAGGTATTTATCGCCCTCGGCGGCGCGCAAGGAGGCGGTGGAGAGGAGGACGGCGGCGAGCAGGCCGAGGCCGGAGCGGAAGGAGCGGAACAGTGAGATCATGAGTGTGCTTGGTGGAGATTGCCGGGAGTGTGAGACCGGTTTGGCGCGCGGAGCAAGTCAGTCGAGACCGCGGGCCTCGAGATCTTCTTCATCCCAGCCGAAAAAGTGCCCGAGCTCGTGGAGGTAGGTGACGGCGCACTCGGCGACGAAGGCCTCGCGGTCCTGCTCCACGTAGTCCCAGATGTTATCGAGGTAGAGGCTGATTTGCGGAGGCATGGGCTGCTCGGCGGAAAGTTCTTCTCCGTGGGCGGAGCCATCGAAGAGCCCGAGGATATCATCCGGGAAGCCCTCTTCGAGGATGTGGGCCGGAGGGCGGGCCTCGTAGTGGACGGGAATCTGGGAGGCGAACTCGCGAACCGGGGCGGGAAGGCGGCGAATGGTGGCAGTGATTTCCTGAGTGGCGAGGGTGGTGCGTTGGGCGAGTGTCATGGAGCAAAGATAGGGGCGACGGGCGGGAAACTTTTCGATGTAGCGTAACTTTGTTGGAAGGAAGGCGTCTGAGTTATCATGCGGCCGGAGGCGAAGATCGTCTCAATCTGCAAAACCAACCCAAAACAGGAAGCTATCACAAACTCATTAGTCCCATGAAATCCAAACTAAGTTCAGTGTTGTTCAGCACCCTTCTCGCGGCGAGCGCACTGCTCGCTGTTCAAGTCCGCGCCGAAGACGGCCCCGGCGGCCCGCCCCCTGGTGGCGAATACAAAAAAGGCGGCGAAAAGGCCAAGATGCCCAGCGCCGGCGAGCGTGTTGAGAAGATGAAAGAGAAGCTCGGTCTCTCCGATGATCAGGCCACCCAGCTCAAGGAAATCTTCAGTGCGGAAGCGAAGGAAATGCAGGCGCTGCGCAAAGACGAGTCGGTGCCGATGGAGCAGAAGAAAGAGAAGGGTAGGGCCATCCGCGAGGCCACCAAGGCGAAGGTTGATGCAGTGCTCACCCCCGAGCAAAAGGCGACGGCGGATGCCGCGCGCGCCAAGATGGCCGACCGTAAGGAAGGCAAGGAAGGCAAGAAAGAGAAGGGACCCAAGGGCGACAAGTCGGCTCCTCCGGCTGCGGAATAAAATTCCGGTTTACGTCTTTAACGGCGGCGAGAGCCGCTGATCACTCAGGCCCCGGTGTTATGACCGGGGCTTTTTTGTGGACGGATGACGGCGGGCGTGGCGCGAGAGGGAGTGCGGCGGGGAGCTTTTGACAAGGGGTGAACCGTTGCGTGTGCTCGGAAGGTTATGCTCGGTTACTGGACATTGGTGGCGTTGGTGTTGCCGGTCTTTGCCGTGATCGCGGCAGGGGCGGGGGCGCGTCGCATAGGATGGCTGCGGCCGGAGGCGGATGAAAGTTTGCTCAAGCTGGTGGTGAACCTGCTCTACCCGTGCCTGATTTTTTCCAACGTGTTGGGCAACGAAGCGCTGCGGACTCCAGGCAATCTGGTGGCCGGGCCCTTGATGGGTTTTGTCACGATGGCGGGTGGAATCGGCCTTGCCTACGGGGTGGCGCGGTGGGCGGGCTTCGCGGTAGGCAGCGGGTTGCGGACCTTTGCGTTTTCGGTAGGAATTTTCAACTACGGCTACATGGCGATCCCGCTGGTTGATGCGCTTTTCGGGCGCGAGACACTCGGGGTGTTGTTTGTCTTTAACGTCGGGTGCGAGGCGGCTATCTGGACGGTGGGCATTTTGGTGCTCGCGGGGGTGTCGGTCCGCGACGGATGGCGGCGGTTGTTTAACGCCCCGGTTTTCGCGCTTGTGCTGGCGGTGATTCTGAATGTGAGCGGGGCCGGCGTGTGGCTGCCGCAGATCGTGAAGACGGCGGTGGCGATGTGCGGGGCGAGCGCGGTGCCGCTCGGGCTGCTGGTGATCGGGGCGACGCTGGTGGAGTATTTTGGCGCGCCGCGAACGCTGGTGGACCGGAAAGTCACGCCGCTGGCGTGCGCGCTGCGGCTGGGCGTGCTGCCGGTGCTGATGCTGGCGCTGGCGGCGTTGCTGCCGCTGCCGCGCGAAGTGAAGCAAGTCTTGATCGTGCAGGCGGCGATGCCGGCGGGGATTTTGCCCATTGTCATTGCTAAGCACTACGGCGGCCAACCGCTGACGGCGGTGCAGGTGGTGCTGGGGACGACGGCGGCAGGGCTGCTGGTGGTGCCGCTTTGGTTGCAGGCGGGGCTGCACTGGATGGCCCCCTGATGCGGCGGGCTCGACGGGGACGCCGGCATCGGTTTCGCTGCGGAGACGATGACGATACATCCGGCCGGACCAATCATTGGCGCAGGAGCGGCGCTTTTTTGTCTTTGGTTCAGTCTGCGGCAGCGGAGGCGGCATCGCTTGCTGAGCGACTTGCCGACCTCGA
Organism: Opitutaceae bacterium; assembly: GCA_027488595.1. Lineage (GTDB taxonomy): Bacteria > Verrucomicrobiota > Verrucomicrobiia > Opitutales > Opitutaceae > IMCC26134_A. The sequence goes on from JAIYBI010000015.1 coordinate 9,682, forward strand.
AGGCGCAGGGGGTTTTCGTGGGCCTGGTGGAGCTCAAAGGCACGGCCGAGAGCGAGTCGCCGCTGACCGGTTTTCTCGCGGAGCAGGCCTGCGTGCATTACGCGTGGAAAGTGGAGGAGCACTGGCGTCGCACGCGCACCGAGAGCTACACCGACAGCAAGGGTAACCGGAAGACGCGCACGGTGACCGACACCGGCTGGGAAACAGTGGCGAGCGGTGGTGAGCAGCAGGCGTTTTATGTGCGGGACGACACGGGTGAAGTGCTGGTGCAACCGGAGGGAGCGAAGATCGAGGCGCTCAGTGTTTTCGATCAAACCGTATCGCGTGGGGACGGGCTCTATTATTCAAAGGGACCGGATGGCTCGGTGAACGGATCCACGGGGAAGCGACGGTTTACGGAGGACGCGATCCCGCTGCACGCGCAGTTGTATGCGGTCGGCACGGCGCGTGAGCGGGCGGATGTGGTGGCACCGGAGATCGCGCAAGGCGATGGCGGCGAGTTCATCCTCTCGTGCCGGGGTGAGGAGGCGGTGACTCGCGGGCTGGCCCTGGGCTCGTGGCTGGCTTGGGCGGGCGGGTTGGTGGCGCTGCCGGCGGGGATGTATTTGTCTTTCGGGGAGGAGTCGCGACCGGCGGGGTTGCCGGTGTTTTGCGCGCTGCTTGCGCTGGGCTTTTGCGCGCTGTGGGCGATGGGATGGGTGTGGATGGTGCATGACAGCTTGATCGGGCTGCGCGAGCGGGTGCGGCGGGGCTGGTCGTTGATCGAAGTGGAGTTGAAGCGCAGGCATGATTTGTTGCCCGGTATCATCGCGACGGTGGACGGGCTCGGACGGCACGAGGCGGAACTGCAACGGGTGGTGGCGGCCCTGCGCACGCAGGCGGCGGCGACCAAGCCGGGGCAGCCGGGGCCGGAGTTTACCGGCGTGGCGGTGGAACTGCGCGCGGTGGTCGAGCGTTACCCGGAGCTGGTTGCGCAGGAGGGCTTCGCGGCGCTGCACCGCGAGTTGGTGACGACGGAGCAGCGCATCGCCCTCGCGCGCGGATACTACAACGACATCGCGACCAACTACGCGACGCGACTGGAGCGGGTGCCGGATTGCTGGGTGGCGGGGTTACGCGCGCTCAGGCCGGAGCCGCTGCTGACGGTGGCGGAGTTCGAGCGGGCGGTGGTGCCGGTGCGGCTTGCCTAATCAGCGGGCATTCCGGCGGAAACCCAGGCTTTGAGAGACTCCAGATCGGAGTCGGCGAGGGCCATCTCTCGGCAAGCGCCGTCGAGTGCGCACGCGTTGCGCAGGTGGGCGCGCGCGGCGGGCAGGTTGCCGAGCTGGGCATCGTAGCAGGCGAGGTTGAAGTGGAGGATTGATTCCTGCGGATGGAGCCCGAGGGCGGTGAGCAGAATCTCGCGGGCGGCGGGGATGCCGGTGTGCCGGCGAACGGCGTAAGCCCACTGTATCCAATGGCCGGCGTTGGCCGGCGCGCGCTGGCAAAGGGACTCGCCCAAGGCGGCGGCGGTCGGCCAATCCTCGAGCTCCGCGCAAACATGGGCGCGCAAGGTGAGGACGGGCAGCGTTTCCTGATCGTTCGGGGCGACAGCGGCGAGCTCCGCACGGGCATCGTCGTGCAGGCCGAGGGCGATGAAGCCGGTGGCGTAACGAAGGTGGGTGGCGGTGGAGACGCGCGCGGACATGCGAAGGATGGATTGAAGGGACTGCGGCGAGCACGCAAGCGGGCGCCGGAGTGTGACGCGTTGACGCTCGTTTTGGCGCGCCGGTGTGACGGGTTGCCATCTTGCGGTGGGGTCTTACCCTGCGTCTAGAGCGGAAGCGTTGGCCCCTTGGCTGGCGCGTGCTATGCGTAATCAACAATCATGAACCCGGAAACCCTTACGCAGATGTCCCGCGCCGCCTTGACCGAGGCCCAATCCGTTGCCCGCCGCCATGGACACGTCGAGGTCGAAAGCTGGCACTTGCTGGTCGCGTTGCTGACGCAGGAAAACGGCATCGTGCCCGCGCTGATCGAAAAGGCCGGCCTCACCGTCGCCGCCTTGCAACTGGCCGCCGAGCGCGAGCTGGAGCGCCTGCCGCGCAGCTCCGGCAGCACCGACAACTCGAAGGTCTTCGTCACCCAGGCGGTGAACGACGCCCTCTCCCGCGCCGAGACCGAGGCAAAAAACCTCAAGGACGAGTTCGTGTCCACCGAGCACCTCCTGCTCGGCCTGGTCGAAGTCGCCAAGCCGGACACCTTTGCGAAATACCTGAAGTCCTTCGGCCTCGATCGCACCAAACTCCTCGCCGCGCTCAAGGCAACGCGCGGCAACCAGCGCGTGACCACCGATCAGCCCGAGTCCACCTACGACGCGCTTTCCAAATACGGGATAGACCTCTGCGCGCAGGCCAAGAAGGGCAAGATGGACCCCGTAATCGGTCGCGACGACGAGATCCGCCGTGCCATCCGCATCCTTTCGCGCAAAACGAAAAACAACCCCGTGCTCATCGGCGAGCCCGGTGTGGGCAAAACCGCCATCGTCGAGGGCCTCGCCCAGCGCATCATTCGCGGCGACGTCCCCGAGGGGTTGAAGGATAAAATCATCTACTCCCTCGACATGGGTTCGCTCATCGCCGGCGCGAAGTATCGCGGCGAATTCGAGGAACGCCTCAAGGCCGTGCTCGCCGAAGTGAAGGCGTCCGACGGTCGCATCCTGCTGTTCATTGACGAGCTCCACACCATCGTTGGCGCGGGCAAATCCGAGGGCGCGATGGACGCCGGCAACCTCCTCAAGCCCATGCTCGCGCGCGGCGAGCTGCACTGCATCGGCGCGACCACGCTGGATGAGTACCGCAAGCACGTCGAGAAGGATGCGGCGCTCGC
>JAIYBI010000218.1 GCA_027488595.1 Opitutaceae bacterium
ATGACTATGTGATCGGCACGCTTGAGAAGCTCGCCTCGGTGCCGGGCCTGAAAACGCATCTGACGGTTGACCAGTTCACCCACCAGCTCGCCAAGATCAACGGTGCGATCATCTCGCAGACGCCTGACCTCGCCCCGGCCGATGCCAAGTTCCTCGAGATCCGCAAAGAGACCGGCACTATCCCCAGTCTCCCGCTCATCACGGGAAGTGTGCTTTCCAAGAAACTCGCCGAAGGTTCGGAGGGTCTCGTGATCGATGTGAAGTGGGGCAACGGTTCCTTTATCAAGGATCTCGAGCAGGCCAAGCAGCTCGCCCGCGCCATGACCCGGGTCGGTCGCTCGCTGAAGCGCCGTTGCGTCGCGCTCGTGACGGACATGAATCAGCCGCTTGGCGACACCGTCGGCACGGCGCTTGAACTGAAGGAAGCGATCAAACTTCTCAAAGGCGAAGGCCCCGAGGACATGAAGGAACTCGTGCTGAAGCTCGGTATGGAGATCGTGCGCCTCGCCGGTGTGGCGGGCTCCACTCTCTCGGCCAAGCAGACGGTCGAGCGTCATCTCACCGACGGCAGTGCGCTCGAGAAACTCAAGGAACTCGTCAAGGCCCAGGGCGGAGACCCCTCCTATATTGATGATCCCGAGAAGTTCCCGAAGGCGAAATACATCCGCAAGCTGCCTGCCCCGAAGCGCGGCTACGTTCACACCATCAATGCGGCGATGATCGCTCGCGGCGTTCACTTGCTTGGCGCCGGCAAAGAGAAGCCGAGCGACAAGATTGATTACGCGGTCGGCGTTTCGGAGATCAAGAAAGTCGGCACCCAAGTCAAACAGGGCGAGCCACTGATGATGATCCACTATAACGACGAGGCGAAACTCGAGCAGGCGCTCAACTACTTCAAGGACGCCTACCGCCTCGCGCCCAAGCGCCCCACGCCTCCGCCTCTGGTGGTCGAGCGCGTCGCCTAAACGACGGCAGGCCGAATCACGGCGTCGAACTCGTTCCTGAGTCGTTTGGGACAGCAAAAAGCCCCGGCCATTTGGCCGGGGCTTTTTTGTTGTGCGCTGCGGGGTGAACGCCGCTCGCAGTGGGGCGGTCGGGGGTTCAGGCCTGCGCTGGGGGCTCGGACGGAGGAGGCGGGGTGTCCGCAGCGGGCCTCCGCTTGAGTTTTAGCGAAGTGTCAGCGTTCCCGGCGGGTGGCACAAACGGCGCGGTGGTGGCACGGGAATCATCTTCGGGCTTGGTGACACGAGGGGTGATTTTCATGCTCGCGGGCATCGGAATGGATGCTGGCTTCGGGGGCGGCGGGGGAGGCGGAGGCACTGCGGCTGCCGGCGGGGTATCGTGCAAGTGCGCGTCGGCCGGTTTGGGTTTGTATTGGAGTCTAACGGAGGGGGCTTCGGGCGCGTCGGGATCTATGCGGCGCTGGGACGGGTGAACGAAGTCCTTCCGCTCGGACCCGGCCTTGCGATTCGGAAAGAACGGGATGGACCAAGCGTGGAGAAAGAAAAACAGGCTCATGAAGGCCCAGGCTGCGATGACGAAAAGCTCGCCGATGGTGGAGTTGTTCCAGAGCACCTCGGGGACCGGATCTTTGCTGCCGGTGAACAGGAAGGGGACCGTGGGTTTGACGCGGTCGGGGCCGGCCTCGGCAACGGTGCGAGGGGCGACATAGACGCCGGCGGCCGGCGGTCCCATGGCCTTCTCGATCGCACGGTCCATGAGGTCGGTGTCGGCGATTTTGACCGGAGTGCCGTCGGCCTCGGATTTGAGGCGGATGGTGTTCACCAGGGGGAGGCGGGAGAGGGCGCGTCCGGTTTCGGCGACATCACGGGTCAGGAAGCGGATAAAGTATTCGGTGCCTTCGCCGAGCTCCTGATCGGATTCGATCAGAATCTCGTGATCGGGGAGCATCGTGGCGGTGTAAGCGTGGATTTTTTTGAGCGGGAGCGGCTCGGTCCAGCGGGATGCGTTGTATTTCTTGCCCACCTTCAGGGTGGCTTGGCGGCCCTGATCTTGGAAATATTCAACAGTATCCCAGCTGTTTTTCAGCAGCAGGCCGAGGGCGGCAAGGAGCGCAAAGCTGACGAGGAACCAGAAGATTTTTTTCATGCGGGTAACGTGACGGTAAAACCGGTTTGCGAAACGAATCGCAGTTTCTCCGGGCGCGCAAGACTCGCATCGCCCCGCGTTGCCTCCCAACAAGCACGGGAGGAGAAGTCAGCCGAATTAGGCGCGGGCGCGTTTTTCGCGGCGGGTTTTCACGGCCTTGTCGGCCTGGGTATCGAGCCAGCGAATCAGGAAAAAGCTCGGGCGTGGGCTGACGAACTGCTTGGGGCAGGTCTCCTTGCCGTGAAGATAAAGGGTTTCCGGGTCCACGTAGGTGCCAAAGAGGAAATCGTAAATCGGCAGTCCGAAGACGCCGGAGATGCCCTCGTTGCAACGGATATCGGCGTGGTGGCGGAGGTGGAAGGCGTAGGCCTTGCGCCAGAAACGACCGGTGCGGGGGCGGGCGATCAACGCGTGCCAGCGGCCCTCGGGCCAGTGTTCGACGGCGTGAACGAGTTCGTAGAGCGCCATCGAGAAGGCCAGGCCGCTCCAACCGGCGAGCAGGAAAGGGGCGGTGGGGAAGAAGTATTGGCCGAGGGCGAGCAGGGGAGTGAGCAGCGCGGCGAAAACGATCAAGGTATACCACGGGAAGAAAGACGCCTCGTGCTGTTTCTCTTCGATAATGGGGTAGCGGTTTTCCACCTCGACGAGGGTGGGCATCGTCTCATGCAGGGTGGGCGAGGGGCGGTAAACGATGCGGGTCAGGGCGTGGTGCAGGGTGTGTTGTTTATAAAAGTAGGAAAGGATGTTGAAGAGCGGCGCGTGCAGGACGTAGCGGTGGAAAAAGTATTCCACGAAACCGCCGAAAGCATGGGTAAGCGCGAACACGGCGGCGAAGCTCAGGGCGGATGCCCCGAGCTGGGCCTGCCAGACATCAGGGGCGATCAGAATCAGCGCGCCGATGAGAACCGCGAGGGTCGCAAGGATGGTGAAGATAAAGAGAGCCGGAGAAAATGGCGGGTCTTTTGAGAGCGACTGCTGGGCGGAAGATTGGGTGGATGCACTGGACATAAATGAATAGTAAACGTGGATACGCGGTGAATGAACAGGGTAAACGCAGAGTAAAAAGTATGGGGCATTACCCGCATCCTTGCCGGCTCACTTGGCCGGCCACCACTGATAGAGGAAGAAGTAAACCAGCACGCCGGTGATGCTCACGTAATACCAGATCGGAAATGTGAAGCGGGCCCAGCGCTTGTGGCGCTCGAAGTCGCCCTTGAAGGCAAAGGCGAAAGTGCGCGGCACGAGGTAGGCGATGCTGATCGCGAGCAGAATGTGGCTGATCAACATTGTGTAATACACGGTCGCGATCGCGCCGGTGCCGCCGAACTTGGTGTGGACGGCCTCGCCGGGTCCGAGCGCCGCGCCCTTGAGGAACTTGTGTGCGAGGTAGCCGACAAGGAAGACGGCCGAGACGATGCCGGCGCTAAACATGCACGCCCGATGGGCGATTTTGTTGCCCGATTTGATGAACACGAACCCTGCACTCATGAGCAAAGTGGCGAGGCCGTTCAGCGCGGCGTTGAGCGGTGGGATGTCAGAAATTGTCATGACAGTATGAAGGTGAGGAGCGGGTGAAGGGAGATGCGTGCTCAGCTGAGCAGCAGGCGGTCAACGACCAGTATCCCGAGTTGCAGCGGAAGCCAGGCGATGGAGGTGAAAAACAACTTCCGGGCTTGCGCGTCGCGGGTGGCGGGGCGCGTAAAGGCCACCGCCCGCACCAAAAACCAAAGACCCAGCATCGCGGTCACCACCGCATACACGGTGCCCGCCAATCCAAGCGCGTAGGGCAGCAGACAGAGGGCGACCAGCGCGATCGTGTTGATGAGCGACCAGCGCGCCACGCTGCCGCCATCCGGGTCGCGCACCGGGAGCATGGGGAAATTCACCGCCGCGTAGTCGTGGCGGTAGGTCCACGCCACCGCCATGAAGTGCGGGATTTGCCAGGTCAGCATGATGCCGAACAATATCCAGCCGAGTGCACCGACGCGCACCACGCCGCCTTCGCCGGCCGCCCAGCCGATGAGAGGGGGGAGCGCGCCTGCCACAGCTCCGAGCTCGGTGGACCAGCGGGAAACGCGCTTTGCCGGAGTGTAAAACGCCAGGTAGCAAACAATGGTCGCGAGCGCGAAAGTGGCGGCGAGGCCGTTGACGCCGCCAAACAACAGGCCGAGCCCGAGCGCGCACAAACCCCAGCCCAAGATAAACGCGGAGCCGGGCGCCACCTTGCCAGTGGGGATCGGGCGATCCGCAGTGCGGGCCATGCGGGCATCGGTGTCGCTCTCCATCCATTGATTCACGGCGGCGACGCCGGCTGCGCAGGCGCAGGTTCCGGCGCACAGAAACGCAAACTCCTTCCCGTGCCAGCCCGGCCGGACGGCAGCGTAGCCGACAAGCGTGGTGATCACTGAGAGCATACTCAGCCGCGGCTTGGTGAGCTCAAGGTAGTCGCCGAAGCGGGCGGCGGGCGGGGTGGTGGCGGAGGCGGTCTCGGTCATGGCGGCGGCACTACTCATCGCGCAGCGTCACGGGCGGTCAAGACGTCGCGATGTGTCCACCAAGCGAGCGAAAAAGTCAGTGCGAGCAGGCAGGCACCCACGATTACGTGCGCCGTGGTGTAGTAAGGATCGCGCGCCGACCAGACCGAGGCTACGCCGAGCGAGACCTGCAACACCAGCAACGCGAGCAGGAGCCCGGCGGCCTGTTTGTAGCCCCTCGTCGCGGCCGGTGAGCGCCAGACGGAAACGATCAACCAAGGCAAAACACCGCACAGCACCAGCGCCATGACGCGATGAGTGAAGTGGATGCTTATGCCGAAATCCCAGCGCGAAGGCAGCAGGCCTCCCTCGGGCGTGAGTGGAAAGGTGGGGATGGCCAGACCGGCGTGGTTGTGGCGCATCACGGCGGCGACGACGAGCTGAACCCAAACTAAAACGGTCGCGGTGACGGCCAGGCGGCGGAGCCCCGGCGAGAAGGATTGGGCGTCGGCCGGTGCGTTGCTCCAGCGCTTCGAGAGACTCGCGGTAATGGCGAAGAGGATACACACAAACATCTGCGCGAGAATGCCGTGCGGAATGCGCAGCATCTGGCCGAGAGTCATTTCGAAACCCGGCACCTCGATGGAGTCGAGCAGCACGCGTTTCCCGCCGAGGATGCCCTGAATAACCACGATCGTGAGCGCGGCCCAGCCGAGATTGCGCACCCAGCGGCGGGCCTCGGTTTTCCATAGCCAGACCGCCAGCCCGATGGAGATGAGCCCCATTACCGTGCCGAATAGCCGGTGCGAGTGTTCGGCGAACATCGCCAGATTCGACAGCCAGCCCTCGGGGTTGATCGAACCGTTGGACAGCGGCCAGTCCGCGAAGGCCATGCCGGCTCCTATGCTGGTGGTGAACGCGCCCAAGGTCACTACCCCGAAAACCCAGGTCGCGCCCAAGAGGGAGAACCAGGCCAAGCCGGGCCGGTAAGCAGAGGTGCGGGTGGTGGAAGAAGGCGATGCCATGGCGGATGGGGAAAGGCGCACTCAAGGCAAGAAGTCGGAGTCCGCAATGCCTTTGACAAATCATTCTACCGGGCGGAACGGTGGGGAGATGCGTAGATTACTCCCCCAGACGTTTTTTTGGGTCGTCGTGCTGGCCGTGGCCGGCGGCTCGTCCGCATGCAGTCGTAATGATAAAACCGCCGCCGCTCCCGGCGAGGCAGCCGTCGCCAACTCCAACGAGAAACGCCACCCGGTGACCGGGCGGGTTGTCGCCGTGCTTAAAGAACGAGGCGCACTGCTGGTGGATCACGACGAGATCCCCGGTTACATGACGCGCATGACGATGGAATTTTTCGTCAACAGCGGAGACCTCGCGCTGGCCAAGGAAGGAGCCTCGCTGCGTGCCGAGTTGGTCGAGGAAGAAGGCGGGCGCTTCAGCCTCGAAAAAGTGTGGTTTGAGGACGCGGTCGCGCAGGCGGTGGTCGCCGAGGCCGCAGGATCGCTCCGGCAGGATACCACCATCCGCGGGCGCAGCGCTTATCGGGAAGTCGGGGAAAACCTGCCCAATTTTGCCCTCTACAACCAGGAGGGAGCGGTGGTGTCGGCGGCGAAGTTTCGCGGCAAGCAGATCATGTTTAACTTCATTTTCACGCGCTGCCCGGTGGCAACCATGTGCCCGGCCTCGACGCTCAAAATGATGGAGACGCAGGCCAAGGCGAAGGCGGCGGGGGTGACGAACCTTGAACTTATCTCGATCACGCTCGACCCCGAATACGACACCCCCGGCGTGCTCAAGGCTTATGCGCAGGGCCGTGGCATTGATACGGGCAATTTCTCGTTTCTCACCGGCCCCGAGCGAGCGATCAAAGATTTGCTCACCCAGTTCGGCGTGCTGACCGAGGCGACGCGGGATGAGAGCATCTTGAAGCACACCCTCGCTACTCTCCTGATCAACGAGCAGGGGAAAATCATCTGGAGGGCGGACGGATCGGTTTGGTCGCCGGCGGAGTTTGTGGAGAAAATGAAGCGTTAACCCGATGTCTGCCCGCGATGAAACGAGTGCGGACCGGCCGCCGGTAAACTGGCGCGGCGCGGCGTGGATCACCGGCGCGGCGCTGGCGCTGTATGTTGCTTTCCGCATTTTGCCGACCGGCACTAATCTGCACCACCTTGATTTCCGCGTGGAGGGCAAAGGTGCCCTTGAGATGTGCGACCCGTCCCGGCCGCAGTTTATTCCGGTGGTGGCGGCGCGTTCCCCCGTGCTGGTGACGCTGGAGCGAAGCGGCCCGACGGGGGCGAATACACTGACCCTTAAGCTGGCGACCGCGGGCGGAAAACCGATTGGACCTGAGGATCTGCTCACCGTGCACACGCGCAAGCTCCACCTGCTCGCGGTGGACGAGACGTTGACGGATTACCAGCACCTGCACCCCGAACCGGGCGAACGGGCGGGGGAATGGCGCTTCACCCACGTCCCGGCGCACGGCGGCGTGTATCGGGTGTTTGCGGATTTCACGCCGGCTGCGACGGGACGCGGGTTGTATGCGTTTTCTGATTACACCGCGCCGGGCGCGGCGGGCGGGGCGGTTTCCGCACGCACCGAGACGACGGCGGTGTGGACGGCGCGGCATGGAGACTGGGAGTTTACGGTGGTGCCGGGTGGTGCGGACGGCGGCATCCGTGCGGGCCAGCCCACCTCGTTGCGGTTTGCGGTGCGGGCTATGAAAGAAGGCGACCCGGTGCCGCTCGAACCGGTGATGGATGCGTATGCCCACCTCGTAGCGTTTGATGCCGGGCGGACGGGTTTCGCGCATCTGCATCCTCGGTTGGAGGATCAAGGCAAGGTGCCGGATGCGAAACGGCCCGAGTTGAATTTTGATCTCATGATTCCCCAGCCCGGGCCTTACGTCATCTGGGCGCAGGTGCAGCTCGCGAGCGAGCCGGTGTTTGTGCCCTTTTGGTTCGAGGTGAAGCCGTGAGCGAGGCGCGGCCAGCGGAGGCGCCGGCCGAGCCCGGCTTGCAGGCGGACCAGCGGGTGTTGGATGGCGCGTGGTTGCGCATCGGCATCGGCGTGGCGGTGGCGGCGCAGGCGATGGTGTTCAGTCTGGCGGTGAATATCACACCGGCGCAGGGCGCGGCGTATTGGCTGGTGCACGGCGGGCTGGCGGCGAGCGCGTTCGCGGTGCTGGGGTTCTTGGGGCGCGACCTGGTCGGGCAGGCGTGGGCGTCACTGCGCGAGCGACGCGTGACGATTGACCTGTTGTTTCTGGTCACGCTGGCCGGGGCATTGGCGGGCTCGCTGGTGAGCACGTTCACCGGAACGGGGTCGATTTACTACGAAGTGGTGGCGGTGCTGGTGGTGGTTCACACGCTCGGCAAAATGCTCGGCGCGCGCAGCCGGGTGGCGGCGTTGCGGGCGGTCGCGGAGACAGCGGAGCGATTTGACCGCGCACAAGTGCTCGGCGACGACGGACGGCTGGAGACGCGGGCGGTGGCGGAGCTGCGCGGCGGTGAACGCGTGGTCGTGCCGCCCGGCGGAGCGATCTGCGTGGACGGGGAGATTTTGGAAGGACGTTCGTATGTGGAAGAGGCGGCGATGACGGGCGAATGGAGGCCGGTTGCGCGCGGTCCGGGCGAACCGGTGTGGGCGGGCACGCAAGCGGTGGATGGACGGCTGGTGATCGTGGTGCGCGCGGGCGGTGGCGGGAGGCGACTGGACGCGGTGCTGGCGGCGGTGACGGAGTCGCGGCTCGCGCCCTCGCGCTTGCAGGCGCAGGCGGACCGCTTGATGCGGTGGTTTTTGCCGGTGGTGACGGCGGTGAGCGCGGCGACCTTCGCGGGCTGGTGCTGGGCGGGGCCGTGGGACCGGGCGCGGTTCAATGCGATGGCCGTGCTGCTGGTGGCGTGTCCTTGTGCGATGGGCTTGGCGACGCCGGTGGCGGTGTGGGGCGGGCTGGCGCGGCTGGCTCGGCTCGGCATCGTGGCGCGCAGCGGGGATTTTTTGGAGGCGCTGGCGCGGGTGGACACGGTGTGTTTTGACAAGACCGGCACGCTCTCGGAGGCGGCGGTGGCGGTGGCGGGTTGGGAGTTCGCGGCGGGCTGGAGCGAGCCGGAGCGGCAGGCGTGGTTGAAGGCGACGGCGGCGGCGGCGGAGGCCGGGCTTCCGCATCCGGTGGCGCGCGCGTTGGCGGCGGAAGGCGGCCCTGGCGGGCCGACTTTGATGGAGGTGCGGGTGGAAGCCGGGTGCGGCGTGGAGGCGACCTGGCAGGACAACCGCACGACGGCGGGCACCACCACGGGGCAGTCAACACGACGGCTGCGCATTGGAGAGCCATCCTGGGCTGAGAAAAAGGCATCTTGTCAATCAATGATTGACGAGAGATTGGGAACGGCTGCCTCACTGCCGGCGACGGGATTGGGGGCTGGCGAGAAGGGCAAGCGGGTGATCGTGGTGATCGACGGGGTATTGGCGGCGACGATCATGCTGGGGGAGCGGTGGCGTATCGGGTTGAAGGACACGCTGGACGGTTTGCGGGCGGAGGGAATCGCAGTGGAAGTGCTGACCGGTGATCCGCATCCGCCGGAGGGCCTCGGCGCGCCGGTGCGCGGCGGGCTGACGCCCGAGGGCAAGGCGGAGCGGGTGCGCGAGCTGGGCTGCGAAGGGCGGACGGTTTTGTTTGCCGGCGACGGGCTGAACGACGCGAGCGCGATGGGCGCGGCGGCGGCGGCGCTGGCGGTGCGCGGCGGCAGCGACCTGGCGCGGGCGGCGGCGATGGCGACCTGCGCGGGCGACGATTTACGGATGCTGCCGGAAGCGGTGCGGGTGGCGCGGCGGGTGGTGCGCGGGGTGCGGGGGAATTTGCTTTTTGCCTCGGCCTATAACCTGGCGGGCATGGCGCTGGCGGCTTCGGGGCACTTGCATCCGGTGGCAGCGGCGTTGCTCATGGTCGGTTCGAGCGTGGCGGTGGCGGTGCGGGCGCTACGCAGCGCGGAGACGGACGGGGGACCGGACGGGTCGCTGGTGCTCCCCGCTACGCAGAGGGCGGAGGCGGGGCGCTGACGGTCAGCGCTCGGGGCGGACGCGCTGGCCGTCGCGGAGGGACTCTACGTTGGAGAGGGCGACCTGCTGGCCGGCGGTGAGGCCGGTGCCGGTGATTTCGACGGCGTTGCTGCCGCGGAAACCGGTCTCGACCGGGATGCGGCGGACCTTGCCGCCATCGATGACGAAAACCGCGGCCTGGTAAACGGCGGCGCGGGGAACGACGAGGGTGTCGGCGCGGCGGTTGCGGATGATGCTGGCCTCGCCGCTCAGGCCGGGGAGGAGGCGGGCGGCGTCTATCTCGACGTCGAGGTAGGCGCGGTATTGCTGGGTTTTTTCGTCGGCGTTGGGCAGGACGTTGCGGACCTTGGCGGAGTATTGCTCGCCGCCGTAGGCGAGAAAACGGACAGAAGCCTCGAGGCCGGCGCGGATGCCGGAGAAATCCTCCTCGTTGATGCGCGCCTCGACGAGCAGCGAGCGGCTGTAGAACGTAACGAGCGAAGCGCCGATGGCGACGAGTTCGCCGGGATGGAAAAAGATGTCGGTGACGGTGCCGGCGGCGGGGGCGCGCACGGTGCACTCCTTGATGAAGCGCTTTTGCTGCTCGATGGAGAATTCGATTTCGGCGATCTGCTGGCGGCGGGCGAGGCGGTCCTTCTCCTGTTTTTCGGAGAGGATGCGGAACTCCTCGCGGCGGCGGCGGAGTTCGAGCTCGGGGTAGTTGCCCTCTTTGAGCAGGCGCTCGAAGTTGGCGAGGTCCTCCTGCTGGCGGGCTAGGGTGGAAGTCTGCTCGAAATCGAGGGCGTATTGACTGCTGAGGTTGGCGAGCTGGCCGGTGAGGCGGTCGAGTTCGAGTTGGTAGAGGCGTGGATCGAGCTCGAAGAGGAGGTCGTCTTTTTCGACGGCGAGACCGGGCTTCAAAGCGGAGGTCAGCACACGGCCGGCGACGGTGCTGGCGAGGGTGAGCTGGAATTCGGGGCGGACGTTGACGACGGCGGGCACGGCATCAATGGCGGCTTCGCGGCGGACGACGGTGGTCTTGATGAGCGGCGCATCGTTCCGCCAATACCAGAACGCGGCGCCGGCGAGGAGAAGGAGGGGAAAGATGTAGCGGAGGGAACGCATGGAGGGCGCGGGCGGCGGCGGTGGAAAAAACTCAGCCACCGGTTTTGTCGGCGGCGACGGGGGTGGTGAGGTCGAGGTAGTCGGTGA
>JAIYBI010000527.1 GCA_027488595.1 Opitutaceae bacterium
AAATCGAGGGACTGCGCGCCCTTTGCATGCTTCGCACCGGCGTCGAGGCGATCAACACTCCGGGCACCGGTGCCACCGCCATCCGCTCCGAGGAGGATGAGGCTCGTTTCGCCGCGCGTGAAAAAGAGCTGGCCCGCAAAGAGGAAAGTCTCAACGCCCGCGAGCAGTATATCGCGGAGTGCGAGAAACGCATGGCCCAAGTCGGACAGAATCTGGCCGAGCGCGAAGCGCAGGTGGATCAACGCGAGTCCATGATCATGCAAAAGGAGCGGGAGTTTTTCCTCCGCGGCGGCGAGGCGGTCCGCAAACCGGGCGAGCAGGCCGCGAAAACCACGATCAAAGGAGCCTAAAGAAAGTCCCCGATGAACACGCCAAACCCGAAAACCAATTCTCCCTTCGCCGCGCGCGCCTCGACCCGCGCGCCGTTCGCACCTCCGGCCGCGGGGGCCACGCCTCCTCCCCCGGTCGCTCCTAGCGCCGGAAACACCAAGAGCGGCGTGCCGTGGGCTTTGGTGATCGGCCTTCTGGTATGCGGCGGAGGCCTTGCGGTTTGGTGGTTCACGCGCTCGGACACTCCCGCGCCGGTCGCGAAGGCAGCCCCTGCGGCCGTTCCTGCCCCGGCCCCCGCCCCGATGACCGCGCCAGCCCCCGCCGAACCTGCGGTCAATGCCGGGGAGAAGGCGGCCAAACTCAAGGCGAGCTACGAGCAACTCGCCGCCCTCGCGAGTTCACTTGATCTTAACGCCCAGGAGCGGGCCGCCTTCGCCGGCACCACGCTCGCCGCCACCCAGGCCCAAAGCCGCCTGGCTGCCGGGGAAATAGAAACCGCCACCACCCGCTGGCAAGAAGCCGCCCAGAATCTGGGACGGATTGTGAACGCCAAGGTGAGCGCGGCCTATGAAGCGGAGTCCGGCGCGCTGCGCGGACTGAACCTCGCCGAATACACCGGGCCGGCAGTGCTCGCCTTGAGCCAGGCCCAAAGCGCCGCCGAGGCCGCGGTCAGTGCCGGCGACTGGGCAAGCGCCTCGCTATCCCGTCAAGAGGCACGCGGACTCATCTCGAAGGCGCAAAATGAGATCGCGGCTCAGCTCGCCGAGGCCGCCCGCAACGCCGAGACCCGCGGCGATACGGACCTCGCCACCTATTTCTACGAGCGCACGCTTCGTCTCGACGCGAACCAGACCGCCGCGCAAGCCCACCTGTTCCTGCACAAATTCAAAGCCGGCGAAACCACCCGGACCTCATTCGGCATGGAACTGGCCTACATCCCGCCCGGCACTTTTGTCCAAGGGAGCCAGCCGCGCGAACCGGGTCGCAGATCCGACGAGACGCCCCACACCGTGAAATTGACCCGGGGCTTTTTTATCGGGGTTAACGAAGTCACCCAGCGCGACTGGGATGCCGTCTTCGGCGAAGGCGCCGCCACCCGGGCCCTGCTCGCCTCCCGCACCGTCGCCGAGGCAAAGTCCCGCGAAGGGTGGATCGGCGCCGACCTGCCGATGCACAGCGTGCGCTGGGCGGATGCGACGGAGTTCTGCCGCCGCCTTTCCGCGCTTGAAAAGCGCGTGTTCCGACTGCCCACCGAGGCCGAATGGGAATACGCCTGCCGCGCCGGTGTCGCCACCGCCTTCAACACGGGGAACGACGGGCTGTCGGCCCGCGATGCAAACGTGGATGACGGCTCGGCCGAGGCCCGATACGCGCTCGCCCCGGCAAGCCCCGCCGCCCGCGCCAACCGTTACGGACTGCGCGATATGCATGGCAACGTCTGGGAGTGGTGCTCGGATTGGAGCGCACCCTACCCGACCGGCACCAGCCTGGTCACCGATCCGTCCGGTCCCTTGGATTCGGAGATCGGTCGCCTCGATTCCGCGACCAAGGTGATTCGCGGCGGCGGATGGAACGCCTCCGCCAGCGACGCCCGCTCCGCCAACCGCGCCGAGAGCTCACCTGTAGTGGGTCTCGGATACATCGGCCTGCGCGTCGTGCAGGAGCCGGTTTTGGTCGGCCCGTGATTTCCACGCCTTTCCCTTCCCACCCATGAAAACCCAACTCAACTCATCCCTTACCGGCGCGCGCCTGCTCGGCGCGTCCGCCTTGCTCTTGTTTCTCAACGGTTGCCAAACCCCCGCCGCCAATCGAGCCGCCGTCCAGGAGCGCGACGCCGAGATCGCACGCATCCTCGACCTAAAGTCCAGGGGCGTAATCACCGACGAACAGGCCATCAAGATCATGGCAGCACTCGTGACGCCAAATCAGGCACCGGCCGCCGCCGCCGCGTCGCCCGCGAAGGCTCCCACTGTGCCGCCCTCAGCGCCGGCAGCAGCCGCCGCAACCACACCCTCTCCCAGCGCCCCGGTCACACCGCCGATGGCGACCCTCTACCCCGCACCCGCCGCGCCCGCCGCGGTGGTTCCGGCCAAGGATCCGCGCTACTCTCCCAAAGTCGTCCTCACCGGGCGCCTGCGCTCCATCGGCTCAGACACGATGGATGGTATCGTGGCGCGCTGGGAAGAGGTGTTTACAAAATACCACCCCTCCCTGCGCATCATGCACGAGGGCCGCGGTTCCTCCACGGGAACGCCCGCCTTGGTGGACGGACAGGCCGATTTCGCCCCCATGAGTCGCCCCATGCTTGAGGCCGAAGCAGTTAAGTTCCGCGAACGTTTCAACTACGATGCCACCCAGTTCCGCGTGGCGATTGATGCCATCGGAATCTACGTTCATCCCGACAACCCCGTCGCCAAGACCGGCCTCACGCTGACCCAACTCGACGCGATTTTCTCCGCCACTCGCAAACGCGGCGGCACCGAGCAGCTCACCACCTGGGGTCAACTCGGCCTCACCGGCGCCTGGGCGAACGCGCCCATCAACGCCTACGGTCGCAACAAGGCCTCGGGCACCTATGGCTATTTCCGTGACTCCGCCTTGAGCAAGGGCGAGTTCGGTGCCTGGGTTTCGGAGCTGGACGGGAGTGCCCAAGTGATCGCGAAGATCGAGTCCGACAAATTTGGCATCGGCTACTCCGGCGTAGGCTACCGCACGCCGCGGGTCGAGATGACCCAAGTGGCCAAAGCGGCGGGACAGCCTTTCGTTGCCCCTTCCGAAACCACGGCGATCAACGGCACTTACCCGCTGGCCCGGGCACTCTATCTCACCACAAACCGGAATCCGGCCAACCCGCCCAGCGATATGCAGCGCGAGTTTATGGAGTTCGTCCTCGGCCCCATCGGCCAGGAGATCGTAAAGAAAGAAGGCTACTATCCAATTCCCGCCACTATCGCCACGGAGGAGATGGCGAAGCTGCGTTAAACCCGGGTCCGCCCCTCAAAAAATTCCCCGGCCAAACCCGGGGAAAACTGTAACGAAAAGCGGATACAGCCGCTGTTTTTGTGCGGCTCAAGCTCCCGGGCCTTAGACCCGCCATGGAGCGCAAGAAAGCGCGTCATGGCACGCGGTTTCCCGAAGGCGCAAGGGTGCCCCAAGGATACTGATTGCCCCGCCGGTTGGTTGCCGGCGGTGCCTTTCCGCGAAAAAACAGTCTGGCCCGGGGGTCGGCAAAAAATGGTTTGGATTTTTGCCGGGAGGCGCGGCACCGTCGCGACCCATGGACGCCAATCAGCAAGAGATTCTCGATATTTTCATGCGCACACGCGCGCTGCTCCGCGGGCACTTCGTGCTCCGTTCCGGGCTGCACAGCGGGCACTATTTCCAGTGCGCGCAAGTCTGCCAGAACATGCCCGCGGTGACGCGCCTGGCCGAGCTTCTGCTCGCAAAGCTGAAGGACATCGGCGGGCTTGGGTTCACCACCGTGCTGGCCCCCGCGATGGGCGGCCTCGTCATCGGCCAGGAGGTCGCACGCCAGGCCGGCGCGCGCTACATTTTCGCGGAGAAGGAGAACGACCGCCTCGTGCTGCGGCGCGGCTTCAAATTCACGCCCGGCGAACGTGTGCTGGTGGTGGAGGACGTGGTGACACGCGGAGGCCGCGTGCTGGAGAGCCTTGAAATCGTGAAGCAGGGTGGCGGCCACGCCGTCGCGGTCGCGATGCTGGTGGACCGCAGCGCCGGGACGCTGCGCTTCGAGGTGCCTGCGGTGTCGCTGCTCGAACTCAGTTTCCCGACTTATGAGGCGGACAAAATGCCCGCCGAACTGGCGGCCCTGCCAGTCGAAAAACCGGGAAGCTGAGCGGAGCGGGAAATCCTAAATCGTAAGCGTCTAAATCCTAAAGGCGACCCCTGCCCAAACGGCGCCAGTCGGACGTTTAGGATTTAGGCTCTAGGATTTAGGATTCTATTTTCCGACTGTGATTGCCACGTGGCTGAATTGGCCTCGGGTGAAAATCACTACAAGGTTCATTCCGGGGCGCAGCAGTCGCTGGGCGTCCTCGATGGAATTCACCGGTTGGCGGTTGATCGCGACGATAACCATGCCAGCGGCGAGGCGGCGGGCAAAGGGCGAGTCGTCGGCCACGTCGGTGATCACCAGACCGTCAAGATCACGAGGGGCACCGACCTTCTGGCGGTTTCCGTCGCTCAATGGCTCGAGCTTCACTCCGCGAAGCGTTTCCTGGCCGGCCACGGCGGTATCGAGCGAACCAAGGTTGACGCGGATCGTGCGCTCTTTGTCATCGCGCAGGAGCTTTACTTCGACCGCTGAACCGGGTGCCTTGGCGGCGATGATGAAGCGCAGGTCCTGCATCGTATTCACCGCTTTGCCGTCAATCGCGGTGATAACGTCGCTGCGGGCGAGGCCGGCCTTGGCGGCGGGGCTGTCTTTGGGAAGGTTGGTGACGATGACGCCCTTTTGATCCTTGGACATGGCCAGAGCCTCCGCGAGATCGGGCGTGAGCGTCTCGCCGGTGATCCCCAGATAGCCGCGCGAAACGCTGCCGGTGTCCACCAGGCTGGCGAGAACGGAGGAGGCGAGATTGACGGGGATGGCGAAGCCGATGCCGATGTTTCCGGTGCTGCCGCGACCGGAGAGGATGGCGGAGTTGATGCCAACGAGACGACCCTGGGCGTCCACGAGGGCGCCGCCGGAGTTGCCCTGATTGATAGCGGCGTCGGTCTGGATGAAGCTCTCGTAGCCGCCCTGTTCGGCGAGGATGCCGACCTGGCGACCGGTGGCGGAGATGATGCCCATGGTCACGGTCTGGCCGACCCCGAGGGGGTTGCCGACGGCGAAAACGATGTCGCCCACCCGGAGCTTGTCGCTGTCCGAGAGAGTGAGGATGGGCAGGTTGGCGGCATCCACCTTGATCACGGCGACATCGGTCTTGGGGTCTGTGCCGATGACCTTGGCGTCGAACTCGCGACCGTCATTCAAGGTCACGCGCAGGGAGTCGGCTTCGGCGACGACGTGATTGTTGGTGAGGATGTATCCGTCTTTGGATACAATCACACCCGACCCAAGGCCGCGCTCGGTGGATTCGCGATCAGGGAAGGCGTCGTTGCCGTAGAACTGGCGAAAAATATCGGGAACCTGGATACGCTGTTTGGTGGTTTTTGACGAGTAAACCGAGACAACCGCCGCCTGGACGGGCTCGATGACGTCGGCGTAGGAGGTGACGCGGGCGTTCGGTCCGGCGGCGAGCGGCGACGGGTCTATTTTCAGGGCAACCGGATGCTTCGCATCTACAGCGGCGACCGCGGCAACCGCGGCGGGCTTTTC
>JAIYBI010000077.1 GCA_027488595.1 Opitutaceae bacterium
CCCGTCTGGTGGACGGCGTCGGTGACAAGTTTCCAGCCCTCGGCCTGGGCGGAGGTGTGGATGCCGGGTGTGTGAAAGTATCCGTGGCCGGTGGCCGAGACGGGCGTGGCCTCGGTGATGATGAGTCCGGCGGTGGCGCGCTGGCGGTAGTAGGTGGCGTTGAGGGCGGTGGGAATATTGCCCGGCATGCCGGCCCTCATTCGGGTGAGCGGGGCCATGACGATGCGGTTGCGAAGGGTGAGCGCGCCGAGTTGCAGCGGAGTGAAGAGAGTGCGCGTTTTCATGCGTGGAGGGCGTGGGTGTTGAGGGATTGCACGAGCTTGAGGACTTCGAGCGGTTCGGCGCGGCGGGTGTAGTCGGCCTCGACGTGGGCGAAGGCGATGGTCCGGTCGGGGAGAATCACGAAGGTGGCGGGCATGGGCAGCTCGGTCGCGCCGGTGCCGCCGTTGGATTTTGCCAGCGTGTGGCCGGCGTCGGCGTAAAGTTTCAGCAACGGCTGGGGCAGTTCGAAGGCGATGCCGAGGGCGCGGGCGGTGTGCAGGCCGACATCGCTGAGGACGGGGAAGGCGAGTTCGTCTTTTTCGCGGGTGGTGAGCGAGTTGTCGGGCAACTGCGGGGAGATGGCCATGAGCTGTGCACCGGCGGCGGTGAAGTCGGCGAGGAGACGCTGGAAGCCGCGGAGGTGCAGGTTGCAATACGGGCACCAACCGCCGCGGTAGAACACGAGGACCACGGGGCCGTGCTCCAGCGCGCTGTAGAGGCGCACGCTGTGGCCATCCACATCGGGCAGGATGAAATCGGGCGCGGTGTCACCGATGGCCAGCGCGGATTGGGCGGCTCCGGCGGCGACGAGGGCGGCGGTGGCGGCGTCCATGATTTTGAGTTTCGCGGCCGGGATGCACCGGGTGCGGTAGTAGTCGCGGGCGGCGGCGAGCTCGGCGGTGGTGGTGAGCGTGTTCATGGCGGGACGGGATGTGTGACCAAAGGAGGGAGCCGAACGGCGACGTGGGGCGGCGTTCGGCGTGGGGTGCGGAGGCAGGGCGATTATTGGGCGGTGAAGCCGCCGTCCACGGTGAGCGACTGGCCGGTGATGAAGCTGGCTTGGTCGCTGGCGAGGAAGAGCACGGCATCGGCAATTTCCCGGGGTTGGCCGTAACGACCGATGGGATGCATGCCGCCGAAGGCAGCTTTGGTGTCGGGGTTGTTGCCGGTGAAGCGGTCCAACATGCCGGTGTCGATGGCGGCGGGGGAGACGGCGTTGACGCGGATGCCCTGTTTGGCGACCTCGAGGGCGACGGATTTGGTAATGCCGAGGACGGCATGCTTGCTGCCGACGTAGACGCTGGCTCCGGCCAAGCCGATGAGGCCGGCGATGGAGGACACGTTGATGATGCTGCCGCCGCCGTTTTTGAGCATGGCGGGAATCTCGTGCTTGAGGGCGAGGAGCGTGCCGAGGACATTGATGTCGAAAGTCTGGCGGTAGTTTTCGACCGAGGCGGCGGTGACTGGGGAGAGTTCGCCCTCGGTGCCGGCGTTGTTGAATGCGACGTCAAGGCGGCCGTAGGTGCTGACGGTGAAGGCAATCAAGGCCGCGACCTGGGCCTCGTCGGTGACGTCGGTGCGGAGGAAGGCGGCAGTGCCGCCGGCGGCTTTAATCTCGGCGACAACGGCCTCGCCCTCGGTTTGACGACGCCCGGAGAGGACGACCTTGGCACCGGCGGCGGCGAAGGCGAGGGCGGTGGTGCGGCCGATGCCGGAGGTGGCGCCGGTGATGAGGACGACTTTGTTTTGGAAGGAAGGATTCATGGCGAATAACGGAGCAGACAATGTGTGGTGGATGAGTGGATACGTTGGGAGGCGCTGATCACTTGCCTTTCTGCTCGACCAGGCCGGACCATTTTTGGTCGGCGGTCTTGAGGAAACCGGCGCGGTCGGCGTTGAACTTTTTGGAGACGTCGGCGTCGTAGTTTAGGATGAGGCGGCCATCGATGATCTGCCAGGTGTCGATCTCCACGGAGACGGCGGCACCTTTGGCGACGCCGTAGGCGCAGTAGCCACCGAAGGCGGGCGCATACTTGGCGGGGCTGGCGATAAAGGCGTCGCGGTGGGCGGCGCTGACGAACCGGTAAGTCGCGCCTTCATAAGTTGCGGTGAAGTCGGAACTGCCTTTCACGGGTTTGCTGTCGGTGAAGAACGCGACGGCATCGTAGCCTTGGATGGCGAGATTGGTCCAGGAGGAGTTGACCAAGGTCTTGGCTTGGGCGGCGACAGTGAAGAGCGCGGAGATGAAGAGGAGGCGGAGGATGTTTTTCATGGGAACGGGTGGATGGAGGTTATTGTCGGGTGAGTCTTATGGATGGGCAGATGGGTTCAGGCTTCGCCGGCGAAGGCGGCCTCGATCGCGACGGGGTTGAGGTGGTCGAGGTAGTTGCTGATGGTCTTGAGGGCGACGCCCAGGAGGACCTCGGCGAGTTGTTCGTTGCGGTAGCCGGCGGCGATGAAGGCGGCGACGGTGGACTCGGCGGCGTAACCGCGATTGGCGACGATTTCGCGGACGAGGGTGACGAGGGCATCGAGCTTGGCGTCGGCCAGCGGAGTGTTGGCGCGGATGGCGGCAACGAGCGCGGGGTCGGCCTTCATCATGGCCTTGAGGATGGTGGAGTGGGCGGCGGTGCAGTAGCGGCACTCGTTCTCGACCGAGGCGGTGAGGAGGATCAACTGGCGCTCAAGGGGAGAGAAGCCCGTCTGGTTGAACTGTGCGTCCAGGGCGAGGTAGCCGTTGAGCACGGCGGGGGAGTTGGCGAAGGTCGCCATGAGGTTCGGGATGAAGCCGAAGCCCTTCTGGATCTGCTCCAAGGTGGAGCGGGAGCCTTCGGGGGCGTTTGCGATGGTGCGGGGAGCGAGGCGGACGGTGGTGGCGGTGACGTTGGTGGTGTTCATGATAGAGCTGATTTTTGTGGTGATGATTTTGTTTTGAAAGCGCCCCGTTGGTGAGGCGATGGGCACAGATTAGCGGATTTAGTTTAAGATGTGAAATCGTGCTTTAGTCTCGCAGTGATAAGTTAGAACGATTAATCAAAACGGACATGGAACTACGTTATCTGCGATATTTCGTGGCCGTGGCCGAGCGGCGGAACTTCACCCGTGCGGCCGAGGAACTGCGCGTGGCGCAGCCGGCGATCAGCCAGCAGATCAAGACGCTTGAGGATGAGCTGGGAGTGATGTTGCTGTTGCGCACGAAACGCAGCGTGAAGCTGACAACGGCGGGGATGGCGTTTTTGCGCGAGGCCAAGGCGATTCTGGCTCATGCGGAGCAATCGAAACTCGTGGCGAAGCGGGCGGCGCAGGGCGAAATCGGTTCGCTCTCGATCGGTTGCTTCGGGTCGGCGGTATCGAACTTTTTACCGGAGCTGTTGCAGGAGTATCGGCGCAAGTTTCCGGCGGTGCGGGTGCATCTGTTTGAGATGACGCCTGAGCAGCAGTTGCAGGCGCTGGCGCAGGAGAAAATCGACGTGGGTTTTACACGTCCACTGACGGGCGAGGCGGCAAAGACATTGGTGCAGGACAGGATTTACCGCGACCGCTTGGTGTTGGCGTTGCCGGAGGCGCATGCGCTGACCAAGGCTAGGACTGTTCAATTGGCGAAACTGGTGGAGGAAGACTTTGTAATGTTCAGGCGAGCCGAAGCGCCGGAACTAGTGGACCAAATGACGGCGCTGTGTGCGCAGGCGGGTTTTTCTCCGAAGGTGGTGAGTGATCCGCCGATGATGTCCTCGGTGCTGATGACCGTGGCGGCGGGAATCGGAGTGGCGCTGGTGCCCGGTTGTGTGCGCAACCTTGGGCAGGCCGGAGTCGTGTTCGTGCCGGTGAGGCCGGTCTCGCCGCCGATTGACCTAGTGCTGGTGCGGCCGAAAGGCGAGGCACTGCCGACGGTGGCGGCGTGGATGGAGTTAGTGCGTGAACGGTTACCGGATATTCGGGAACGAATGGAAGCGGGCGTGTGATCTGTAGAGTGCCGATACGGAAGACACCGCCCGAGCTCACTATCATGAATTTTTCTAAATTTTGCGCAAAATATCCTTGTTCTTGCGAGCGGTTCTTCAGCATCTTCAACCGCCCCTTGTCAACCTGCCTGCCCGGCAAACTCAAACCCTAGGTTTGCCCGCCTAAGCCGAGCTTTCATGTCCTCCGCCCCCTCCGCCACTAACCCGCCCCCCGCCTGGTGGCGCGAAGCCCGCTTCGGTCTCTTCATCCACTGGGGCGTTTACTCCGCCGCCGCCGGCGTCCATCGCGGCCGCCCCATCGCCGGCGCCAGCGAGTGGCTCATGCACTCCGCCCACATTCCGGTCGCCGACTACAAACCCTACGCCGCCGGCTTCACCGCCTCCGCCTACGACGCCGAATCCTGGATCGCCGCCGCCCTCGACGCCGGCATGGGCTACGTCGTCATCGGCGCCAAACACCACGACGGCTTCGCCCTCTTCGACACCGCGCTCACCGACTGGAACGCCCGCGACGCCACCCCCGCCGCCCGCGATGTCCTCCGCCCGCTCGTCGAGACCTGCCGCCGCCGCGACGTCCCCATCGGCTTCTACTACTCCCACGCGCAGGATTGGATCAACGGCGGCGCCAACTACGCCGGCAACTGGGACTCCCCCGCCCAAGACCGCGACTTCGACGACTACCTCGACCACTTCGCCATCCCTCAGATCCGCGAACTCCTCACCCACTACGGCCCCGGCGTCCCCGCCTGCCTCTGGTGGGACACCCCCGCGAAGATGACCCCTGCCCGCGCCGCCCGCGTGGACGCCGCCGTCCAGGCCCTCGCCCCCGGCATCCTCCAAAACGATCGCCTCGGCGAGGGCCACCCCGGCCACTTCGACACCCCCGAGCAACGCATCCCCGCCAACCGTCCCGCCCGCTCCTGGGAAACCTGCATGACCACCAACGAGTCGTGGGGTTTTAATCTCCACGACCACGATTGGAAGCCGCCCGCCCTCCTCATCCGCCAGCTCTGCGAGGTCGTCTCCCAAGGCGGCAACTACCTCCTCAATATCGGCCCTCGCGCCGACGGCACCATCCCCGAACCGACTCTCGCCGCCCTCCGCGCCATCGGCGCCTGGATGCGCGTCAACGCCTCCGCCATCCGTGGCGCGTCCGCCGGCCCTTTCCCTCACCGCCTCCCTTGGGGCTTCGCCACTACCAGCGGAGACAAACTCTATCTCCTCGTCGAAAAATGGCCCGCCGACGGCCGCCTTTCCGTCCCCCTCCTCGACCTCCCCTCCTCCGTCCGCCTCCTCGCTGCACCCGGCTCCGCGCTCGCCACCGAGCCCGTCGCCGACGGCGCCTTCGTCCTCCTCCTCCCGCCCACCGCGCCCACCGCGCCCGACCCCGCCATCAGCGTAGTTGAACTCCACTACACCTCCGCGCCCCGCCTCGGCGACGTGCCGCCGCGCCCGCGCCCGCCCGTCATCCCACAGCCCGCCGACGGCGCGGTCTCCCTCCGCGCCGCCGACGCCGAGGTCGTAGGCGACCACCTCGCCCTCCACGCCGGTTCCCATCCCGAACTCGGATGCTGGACGTCCCTCGATTCCTGGCCGCTCTGGCGTCTCCGCCTTCACCAATCAGGCCCCTACCGCGTCGAGCTGGAATACGCCGTCCCGCTCCACCGCCAAGGCACCCTCGCCGAGGTCGATCTCGACGGCCAACGCCTTCCGCTCGTCGTCGCCGGAACCGGCGGCTGGGGCGAATACGTCCGCGTGGATGTCGGCGTCGTCACCCTCACCGCCCACGACGAACTCCCCATCCGCGTCCTCCCCGTTTCCATCCCCGTCGGCGCGGTCATGAATCTCCGCGCCGTTCACCTGACTCCCGCTTCCCTGCCATCCGCCTGAGCTCCATGCCCCGCCTTCTCATCGCCTTCGTCGTGTTCATGCTCCCTGCCATCAGCCACGCCCAGACCCCCGCCGCACCCTCCCGCGAGCGTCTCTCGATGGACGCCGACTGGCGGTTTTTTCTCGGCGATATTCCGATGCCCGAGATCAAGGGCCACGGCCCGTCTTACACCAACGCCAAGGCCGGCAAGGCCTGGGGCGCCGCCGATCCCGAGTTCGACGACAGCGACTGGCGCCGACTCAACCTGCCGCACGACTGGGTCGTTGAGGGGCCTTTCGACAAAAACGCCAACATCTCCCAAGGCTATCGCCCCCGCGGCATCGCCTGGTATCGCCGCCATATCCGCCTCGACGAGGCCGACCGCGGCAAACACCTCGAACTCCAATTCGAGGGCATCGCCACCCACGCCACCGTCTGGGTCAACGGCCTGATCGTTCACCGCAACTTCTGCGGCTACACTCCCTTTCAGATCGACCTCACGCCCATCGCCACTTTCGGCGACCAGCTCAACACCGTCGTCGTGCGCGTGGACGCCAACGTCCAGGAGGGCTGGTGGTATGAGGGCGGCGGCATCTACCGTCACACCTACCTCGTCAAACGCGAGCCCGTGCACATCGAGACCTACGGCGTTTACGCCAACCCGGTCCGCGACGCCGCCGGCGCCTGGTCCATTCCCGTCGAGGTCACCTTGAACAACATCGAGCTCGCTCCCGTCGCCACCGAGGTCGAGGCCGAGCTGCTCGACCCCGAGGGCCAGCCCGTGATCGCCGCCAAAACCCGCGTCACCGTGCCCGTGCTCAACCCGCTCACCGCCGCCCTCCCGCTCGCGTTCCCCGGCGCGCCCCGCCTTTGGTCCGTCGAGACGCCCACGCTCTACACCGTGCGCGTCACCGCCCGCCGCGATGGCAGGGTCGTTGACCAGACCACCACCCGCGCCGGTTTCCGCACCCTGCGCTTCGACGCCAAGCTCGGCTTTTTCCTCAACGACCAACCGGTGAAACTCCAGGGCACGTGCAACCACCAGGACCACGCCGGCGTCGGCGTGGCCGTGCCCGAGGGCATTTGGGACTACCGCGTGCGCCGGCTCAAGGAGCTCGGCTCAAACGCCTACCGCGCCGCCCACAACCCGCCCGCCCCCGAGTTCATCGAGGCCTGCGACCGTCTCGGCCTGCTCGTCATGGACGAGAACCGCAATTTCAACCACACGCCCGAATACCTCGGCCAGTTGCGCACCTTGCTCAAACGCGACCGCAACCACCCCAGCGTCATCCTCTGGTCTGTGTTCAACGAGGAGCCCATGCAGGGCACGCCGCAGGGCCGCGACATGGTGCGCCGCATGGTCGCCGAGGTGCGCCGTTGGGACACCACCCGCCCCGTCACCGCCGCCATGAACGGCGGCATGAACAACGACGAGGGCGTGTTCCAGGCGGTCGATGTAATGGGTTTCAACTACTGCGATAAATTCTACGACAGCTTTCACGCCAAGCACCCGGATCTCCCCATCACCAGCGCCGAGGACACCTCCGGCTTCATGACGCGCGGCGAATTCGAGACCGACAAGGCCCGCAACGTCATCTCCTCCTACGACGACGAGTTTGCCCGGTGGGGCCAATCCCACCGCAAGGCCTGGCAACTCATCGCCGAGCGTCCGTTCCTCGCCGGCGGTTTCGTCTGGACGGGCTTCGACTATCGCGGCGAGCCGCAGCGCCTGAGCTGGCCCTCGGTCTCGTCCGTCTTCGGCATCATGGACACCTGTGGCTTCCCCAAGACCGCCTACTACATCCACCAGTCCAACTGGATCAAGGACCGCCCCGTCCTCGCCCTGGCCCCGCATTGGAACTGGCCCGGAAAAGAGGGCCAGCCCATCCGCGTCATCGCCATGACCAACGGCGAAAGCGTCGAGCTCTTCCTCAACGGCGCCTCCGTCGGCCGCAAGGACCGCCCCGCCTACGACTATGTCCAGTGGGAGGTTCCCTACGCCCCCGGAAAACTCGAAGCCGTCGCCTACAAAAACGGCCGCGAATACGCCCGCACCCAGGTCGAGACCACCACCGCCGCCGCCGCGCTCACCCTCACGCCCGACCGCTCGTGGCTCGCCGGCGATGGCCGCGATGCGATGCCCATCACCGTCAGCGCCGTGGACGCCCAAGGCCGCGTGGTGCCTCGGTCGGATAACCTCGTCACGTTCACCCTCACCGGCCCCGGACAAAACATCGGCCACGGCAACGGCGACCACAACTCCCACGAGCCCGAAAAGGGCCCGACCCGCCGCGTGTTCCACGGGCTCGCCCAATTGATCGTCCAGGCGGACCTCGGCTACGGTCCCCTTCGCGTTCGCGCCGAGTCGCCCGGCCTCAAACCCGCCGAGATCACGCTCGATGTGCGCGCCGTCCCCGCACCGCCCGCTCAGCCCGCCGCCGAGCCGCGTTTCGCGGTCAACAAGTGGCGCGTTTCCCCGGCGCAGGACGCCAAGCCCGACGCCAACATCGAGATGTCCGACGCCGACATGAACACTTGGATGAACGTCACTCCGGGCAACCTTCAAAAAGGAACCTCCGGCCAATGGCTGCTCTACCGCGCCAGCTTCACCCCGTGGAAGGCCATCGCCGCCCAAGGCGGCCGCGTCACCTTGAGTCGCGTCGTCGGTCGCGCCGAGGCCTGGCTCGATGGCGTTAAGATCGCCGAGAAGACCGACCCCGCCCCCGGCCCGCTCGCCCTCGACCTGCCGCCGAAAGCCGGGAAACGTGTGCTCACCCTGCTCGTGCGCCCCACAGACGACGGCCGCTCCGGCCTCGCGTCCGGCGTCTTTGTCACGCCGCGACCATAACATGTCAGCCTCCAAGCCATCGCCCGTCGTCACCTGGGATTCCCCCGCAGCCGCCGTCCGCGTGACCCCCGAGTCCCGCCGCGCCGATGTGGTGGTGCCCGAAACCATCCCGGGCCGCTCCGCTGAGGTTTAAATTTATCCCCAGTCATGCCTTTCAACGCGTTCCTACTTTTACTCGTTGGTGTCTTCAGCATGGTCTCGCCGCTCCTGGCGGAGACGACTTCCGCGCCCTCCTTGACGTGGACCACGCCAGGCGTCGATTCCCAAGACTCGATGCCGCTCGGCAACGGCGACCTCGGCCTCAATGTCTGGACCGAGGCCGACGGTGCCGTGTTGTTTTACATCGGAAAAACCGACGCGTGGAGTGAGGCGCAGAACACCGAGCTGGTGAAACTCGGCCGCGTGCGCGTGATGCTCTCGCCCAACCCGTTCGCCGGTGCCGCCGATTTCAAGCAGACGCTTCGAGCCGACACCGCCGAACTCCGGCTCTCGGGCGGCGGCTCCCACCTGCGCCTCTGGGTGGACGCCAACGCCAACGTGATTCGCGGCGAGGTCGTGTCGGCGCAGCCCGTAACGCTCGCGGTCTCGCTCGACCCGTGGCGCGTCGAACCCAAGGGCAAGGTCACCGCCGATGTCGTGGTGCCAGACGAACCCGGCCAACTCGTCTGGTATCATCGCAACGCCCGCCAAGGCGTCCAGGCCCCGCTCGCCGACCGCACCTTCGGCGGCGTGATCTGGGGCGATGGTATCGCCCGCGACGGCCTGCGCTCGTTGCGCTCCGGCGCGCCCGCCACCAGGCAGTCGTTCGCGGTCGCCGCGCACACCGCTCCGTCGGGCTCGCTCGCGGATTGGCGCGCCGCCCTCGATAGCCTCGCCGCCGCCGCGCGTGCCGCCGACCCCGCCGAGTCGTGGCGCGCCCACGCCGCATGGTGGTCCGCCTTCTGGGCGCGCAGCCATATTCGTGTCACAGGCGACGCCGATGCCGCTCGCGTTTCCGACGGCTACGCCTGGCAGCGCTTCATCACCGCCTGCGCCGGACGCGGCGCCTACCCGATCAAGTTCAACGGCTCGCTCTTTGTCACCGACCACCCCGGCAACACCCGTCGCGAGAAAGGCAACCCGCAGCCGATCCCTGATCCGTTCAACGCCGACCAACGCTCGTGGGGCGGTCGCTACTGGTTTCAGAACACACGCCCGATGTATTGGCCGCGCCTCGCCGCCGGCGACTTCGACCTGATGATGCCGTTCTTCCGCATGTATCGCGACATGCTCGAGGCCAACGTCGCCGACATGCGCAAACACTACGGCCACGCCGGTTCCTATTTCCAGGAAACCTCCCCGTTCTGGGGCGGCCTGCCTAAGATCACCCCCGAGGAGCCCGGCGTTTACACCAAGCACTACTACCTCCCCGTGCTGGAACTCGCGACGATGGCTCTCGAACACCACGCCTACACCGGCGACGACGCCTTTGCCCGCGACTACCTCCTGCCCATCGCCGATGCCGGCCTGACCTTCTACGCCCAACACTTCCCCCGCGGCGCCAACGGCAAGCTCCGCCTCGAGCCGGTCAACTCCATCGAGATGTATTGGAAGGTCGCCGACCCGTTGCCCGACCTCGCCGCGCTCCGCGTGCTCCTCCCCGGTCTGCTCGCGTTGCCCGATTCGCTGGTCTCCGCCGACCAGCGCGCGCGCTGGCAAAAACTTCTCGCCGAGACGCCCGAGCTTCCCATCGGCGAAAAACAAGGCCGCCAGGTTCTGCTTCCTTACACCGGCGAACAAACCGCGCCCGGAAAAAACACCGAGGTTCCCGAGCTCTACGCCGTGTATCCGTTTTCCCTCTACGGCGTCGGCCGGCCCGGCCTCGATCTCGCTCTCGCCACCTGGGAACTCCGCGGCGTGAAGCGCGCGAAATGCTGGCATCAGGATCCGGTTTGGGCCGCCTGCCTCGGCCTCGCCGACGCCGCGAAGAAGGACGTCGTCGTCAACCTCACCAACCGCGACCCGCGCCTGCGTTTCCCCGCCTTCTGGGAAAAAGGCCACGACTACGCCCCCGACCAGGACAACGGCGGCAACGGCGAACTCGCCCTCCAGCGTATGTTGCTGCAAAACGACGGCCGTCGCCTTCTCCTCCTCCCTGCCTGGCCCGCCGCCTGGAACGCCGACTTCAAGCTCCGTGCTCCCCTAAACACCACCGTCGAGGGTCGCGTCGAATCCGGCCGCCTTCTCAACCTCCGCGTCACCCCCGAATCCCGCCGCGCCGATGTCGTGGTGCTAGCCCCCTTTTTCAATCCCAACCCATGAAACTCCTCGCCCCCGCCCTCTCCGCCCTGCTCGCCCTCACCGGCTCCGCCCTCGCCGCCGCACCCGCCGCGCCCGCTTCTCCCGCCGCCGCTTCGGCTGCCTCCGCCGACCGCACCCAATGGTTCCGCGAGGCCCGCTTCGGTATGTTCATCCACTGGGGCGTGTACGCCGTGCCCGGCGGCGAATGGCAGGGCAAACAGATCGGCGGCATCGGCGAGTGGATCATGAAAAACGGCAAGATCCCCGTCGCCGACTACAAGGCCTTCGCCAAGGACTTCACCGCCGCCAACTACGACCCCGCCGCCTGGGCCTCCCTCGCCCGCCGCGCCGGCATGAAATACGTCGTCATCACCTCCAAGCACCACGACGGCTTCGCCCTCTACGACTCCGCCGCCTCCGACTGGAACGCCGTAAAATCCTCCGGCGCCGCCCGCGATCTCCTCACCCCGCTCGCCGCCGCCGTCCGCTCCGAGGGCCTCAAGTTCGGCCTCTACTACTCCCAAGCCCAGGACTGGACCAACCCCGGCGGCGCCAAGGCCGGCGACGGCAAGGACTGGGACCCCGCCCAAACCGGCGACTACGACAACTACCTCGCCACCGTAGCCCTCCCGCAAGTGCACGAGATCATCGAGCGCTTCGACCCCGCCATCATCTGGTGGGACACCCCCACCGGCATGTCCCGCGAGCGCGTCAAACCCTTCGCCGACTTCATGGCCACGCACCCCGCGATTCTTAACAACAACCGCCTCGGCACCGGCTTCCAAGGCGACACCAAAACCCCCGAGCAACACATCCCGCCCCGCGGCTACCCCGGTGAGCTCTTCGAGGTCTGCATGACCATGAACGACACCTGGGGCTTCAAGAAAAACGACCTCAACTGGAAGAGCGTCCGCCAGCTCCTTCGCAACCTCTCCGACATCTCCTCCAAGGGCGGCAACTTCCTCCTCAATGTCGGCCCCACCGCCGACGGCCGCATCCCCGACGCCAGCATCGAGCGCCTCGAGGCCGTCGGCCGTTGGATGAACGTCAACAGCGAGGCCATCTACGCCACCGAGGCCGGCCCCTTCCCGCGCCGCCTGCCCTGGGGCCGCGTCACCCAAAAACGCTCCGCCACCGGTGCCACCACCCTCTACCTCCACGTCTGGGAATGGCCCGCCGATGGCAAAATTCTCCTTCCCACCGTAACGCAATCCCCGCTCTCAGGCCGCGTGCTCGCCAACGCCGCCGCCGTCTCCTCCGCGCCCTCCCCCGAGGGCCTCGTCGTCTCCCTTCCCGGCTCCGCCACCGACGCCGACGTCTCCGTCGTCCGCCTCGATTTCGCCGCCCCGGTCGTCGTCACCCAGGAGCCGTTCAACAAGCCGGATGCCGATGGCCGCATCACGTTCTCCGCCCAAGACGCCGACGCTCACGGCCACTGGGATGGCAACATCCAGCTCCGCGACTCCGGCCCCGACGCCTACCTCACCGATTGGAAAAACCCGAAGTGGCGTCTTGAATACACGCTCAAGACCCCCGCCGCCGGCAAGTGGGTCGTCACCGCCGAGGTCGCCGCCCCCGCCGCCACCTCCCTCGTCCTCGCCGTCGGCAAGACCGAGACGCCCGCCCCCGTCGCCGCCACCGGCCCCGGCCTCACCTGGGCCACCGTCACCCTCGGCACCATCGAGCTCCCCGCCGGCGAGGCCCGCTTCGACCTCAAGGGCCCCGCCACCGGCTGGAAGCCCCTCAGCCTCCGCCACGTCTGGCTCACCCCCGCCACCCCATGATAGTCCGCGACTCCATCGCGTTTCACAACGTCGCCGAACTCGAGCCCGCCCCCGGCCTGGGCGGCGGGCTGCGCCTGCAACGCTTCCCCGCCGCCCTGCGCGAGCGCCTCGGTTTCAAACACCACTCGCGGGGTCGTTTCTTTTCGCACCGCGCGTCGGGTTGCGAATTACGCTTCGTCACCGCCGGCCCTTTCGTGCGCGTCTCGCTCTCCGCCCAGGAAACCGACGCCACCGTGTTCGTCTATCGCGGCGATCACGCCCACTCCCGCCACACCTTGCCCGCCGGAGTCGTCACCCACCTCTTCCTCGAAGACCCACCCTTCTTCGCCCAGGTCGAGCCGTCCATGCTCCGCCAACACCGCTTCGCCCAGAACGTCTGGCGCCTCGCTTTCAACCAGGACGCCCAGGTCGCCTACCACCACCTCGACGCCTTCGGCCACGCCGCGCGCCCGCCCGCGCCCGCCGAAACTCCCGCGCGCACTTGGCTCGCCTACGGCTCCTCGATCACCTTCGGCGCAAACACCCTCCACCCCACCAACACTTACGTCCACCACGCCGCGCACCTCCTCGGCGTGGACGCGCTCAACCAGGGCATCCCCGGCTCCTGCCTGTGCGAACCCGAGATGGCCGCCCACCTCGCCGCCCGCCCCGACTGGGACTTCGCCACGCTCGAACTCGGCGTAAACCTGGTCGAACTCGCAACCCCCGGCGAATTCGAGTCCCGCGTCCGCCACCTCCTCCACACCCTGCACCGCGCCCGCCCCGACGCCCCGATTTTTGTCCTCAACATTTTCCCGAATCGCGCCGACCACCTGCGCGACCGCTTAGCTCCTGCCGCCGTCAACACCCCGCTCTTCAACGCCATCGTTCCGCGCCTCGTCGCCGAGCTGGCCTCCCCCCGCGTCCGTTTCATCGCCGGCCACGACATCCTCACCGACCTCTCCGGCCTCCACACCGATCTCATTCACCCGTCCGACGAGGGCCACCTGTCCATGGGCCGCAAGGTCGGGTGGATTACGTATAGAGCCCTTGGCCTGGTCTGCCCCGGCACGCCGCGCACCAAGAGCAGCCTGCCCCTCTTCTAGACGTCCTACCTCGCTCGACGCCGG
>JAIYBI010000021.1 GCA_027488595.1 Opitutaceae bacterium
CCTGGTCCAGTATCTCGGTCCCCGCGGGCAAAATCCGCCGGAGCGCTGGCAACAACAGTGGATAGTGCGTGCAACCCAGCAGCACCCGGCTCGGCGCTTCGTGCGGAGGCAGCAGCGGCGCGAGCGCCTTGCGCAGAAAGTATTCCGTGCCGGGTCCGTCGAGCTCGCCCGCCTCGACGAGCGGAACCCAAAGCGGACACGCCTGCTGCACGAGCCGGAGGCGCGGCGCGAGTTTGCGCAGCTCGATCCCATACGAATCCGACGCGATCGTCGCCTCCGTGCCCAGCACCGCCACCAACCCTTCCGCATCCGAAGGCGCGGTTTGGTCCGGAATCGCCACCGTGCCCACCGGCAAACCAGCCAGTGCTTCGACCGACGGACGCACCACGCCCAGCACCCGTCGGTCGGGCCAGCGCTCCGGCAAATGCAGCCGCTGGATGTTGCGCAGCGCCCGTGCGGAAGCGGTGTTGCAGGCCAGCACGACGAGCGGGCAACCCTGTTCAAAAAGCCACTCCACCGCCTCGAGCGTGAATTCGTTCACCACCTCCGCGCTGCGCGCTCCGTAGGGCGCACGCGCGCTGTCGGCCAGATACAGGTAGTCATAGCCGGGCAGCTCGCGCAGCAACGCGGAGAGCACCGTGAGCCCGCCAAACCCGGAATCGAAAACACCGATCATCGCAGCGAGGGCGTAGAGTGTGGCCCGCCCAAGGCAAGCCGCTCCGCATCAGCCCGCGCGTTACCAGTCGGCTCGCGCCGGCGGTTTCTCGTCGTCCTAGTGCCCCGGCGCCGGCGCAGCCGCCGCCAGCGCCGCCCGGGCGCGCAACGCGGCGACACGCTCGCCCACTTCGTTCTCCAAAGCGACAAGGTCCGTGCCCGGCACCAGCCCGTCGCGCACGACTTCACGCCCGCCGATAAAAACCTGGTGAAGATTCCTCGCACTCATCGCGAAGAGCACATGCGCCGCCGGGTCGAAAACCGGACCCGCGCCCGGCCGCGACGGATCAACAATCAGGAAGTCGGCAAATTTACCCGGCTCAAGGCTGCCCACGTAACGCTCCACGCCGAGCACGCGGGCGGTGGCGAGCGTATGCAGACGCAAGATATCCATCGGCTGCAGGCCCTTCGCATTCTGGCGGCGCATCCGGAGCGAGTAGAGCCCGAGGCGCATGTTCTCAAAGGGGTCGGAAATGTCCGCGCTCGCCTGGCCGTCTTCGCCCATGCCGACTTTGAGGCCGGCGGCAAGGTAGCCCTCGATATCGGCCAGACCGGAGCCGAGGCGGCCGTTGGAAAGCGGGTTCCAAATCATGCTCGCGCCGCCCGCCGCCGCCTCGCGCAAGATGTCGGCGTCGGGGTGGATAAAATGCGCGTAGGAAACGTTCGCCCCCGCCCCGCCCGCATCGCGCAGCATCGGCCACTTCGCGCGGTCCGCCGCAGCTTCGGCGAAAGGCTCAAGGTAGTGCATCTGCACCCGTAACCCGTGGCGTGCGGCGAACTCCATCTCGCGCTTCAACACCCCAGGGGCGCGGCTTGAGCCGACCGCGTTTAGCGCCATCCCCAACAGCGGCTTATCCGCCGCCGGGCCAACCTGCGCAAGGTAGGGCGCGAATCGCGCCTCCCAAGTGGCGTCATCGGCCGTCGAATCATGCACCCATGCGAAAATGAAACGCTGGGGCACCGCCAGCTCGGCGGTGAATTGCTCGGTGTAGCGGGAAAAATCCCGTCCGAGAAAATGCGAGTGGTTAAACGTAGTCGTAACGCCGTGGGTCAACTGGTCGTAAGCGCCGTGCCGGGTAAACGCCGCGAAGTCGCCATCCGCGAAAAACCCGCCATACGTGAAATGCAGCGCCTTCAACCACGGCCACAGCTCGCCATCGGCCGCTATGCCGCGAAACGCGCTTTGCCAGAGGTGGCTGTGCCCCGAGACAAAGCCAGGCAGGATAAACTTGCCCGCCATATTCAACCGCACCGCCCCATCCAAGCCCGGTGTGCCGGCGACTGGCTCCGCCCCCGGCCCCGCCGCGAGCACGAGGCCTTCATCCGAAACCAGCAGGTGTCCGACCGGTGCCGGGGCTACCTCTCCTTCCGCGAGGGTAAAAACCACGCCGCCGGTGTAGAGCGTCGCCGCCCCAGCCTCGCTCCCGCCGCCGGCGAGCACCGCCCCAAGTGCCATGCTCGCCACCACGCCCCTGATCATTTTTTCCATGCGCATTTATTCTCCCCAGCATCTTTGATACCGAAGCCGCGGCACTCTGCGGCACGTTTCTGGCACTCCGCACGTTTCCCGTTGTCCCCTACCGCTCACCCTACGCACACTCTCCGACAGCTTCGGCTGCTCACTTCCTCATGCGGGACTATTTTCTACGACGCCTCCTCCTGATCCCCCCCACTTTGCTGGGAATCACCTTGATCGTCTTTTTCCTTACCCGTCTCGTCCCCGGCGGCCCCATCGAACGCGCCCTTGCCGAGGCCCGCATGGTAGATCAGTCCGGTGGTCGCGCCCACGCCTCGGCCGGCTCGAACACCTCCCTTTCCGCCGAGCAACTCAACCAGCTCAAGCGCTTCTACGGCTTCGATAAACCGTGGTATTCCGCCTACGCGTCGTGGATCGGCAAGGTCGCCCGCGGCGATCTGGGCAACTCCTACATCTACCACCAACCGGTCTGGACCATCATCGCCTCCAAGCTCCCGGTTTCGATCTACTACGGCCTGCTCACCACGATCCTCACTTACGCGATTTGCCTGCCGCTCGGCATTGTTAAAGCCGTCCGCCATCGCGCTCCGATGGACAACCTGACCTCGGTCGTTGTCTTCGCGGGCTACGCCGTTCCCGGCTACGTCCTCGGCAGCCTGCTGCTGTTTGTTTTCGCCGCGCGGCTCGAATGGTTCCCGCTCGGCGGTTTCGTGAGCGACAACTTCGCCGAGCTCGGTCTCGCCGCCAAGGCCCTCGACCTCGCCCGCCACACCGCCCTGCCCCTCTCCGCCTACATGGTCGGCGGTTTCGCCTTCACCACCTTGCTCATGAAAAACCACCTCATGGACAACCTCGCCGCCGACTACATGCGCACCGCCGTCGCCAAGGGCCTGCCGTTCCGCGCCGCCGTCTTCCGCCACGCCCTGCGCAACTCCCTCATTCCCCTCGCCACCACTTTCGGGCAAAACATCGGCCTCGTGCTCACCGGTTCCTTCCTCATCGAAGTGGTCTTCGATATAGATGGCATGGGCTTGCTGGGCTACAAATCCCTCGTTGATCGCGACTATCCCATCGTGCTCGGAATCCTGCTCATTTCCTCCGCGCTGCTTCTCATCGGCAACATTATCTCCGACATCCTCGTTGCACTGCTCGATCCGCGTATCCGTTTCAACTGACCACCTCCGCCGCCCCGTTGCCATGGCCTTCAGCCTCAATCCGATCACCCGCAAAAAACTCCGGCGCTTCCGCTCGCTGCGACGCGGCTACTGGTCGTTTCTGCTGCTCGCCGGGCTCGTCGTGTTCGCCTGCGTGGCGGAGCTCTTCGTCAGCCAGCGCGCGCTCGTCGTCCGCCACGAGGGAAAGTGGTTTTTTCCCACCTACGGCGGCATCCTGCCCGGCCGGACCTTCAACCTGGATTACGATTGGGAGACGGATTACCGCGACCTGCGCGACCGCCTGCGCAACGACCCCGCCGCCGCCGAGCGCGGCGATTTTGTGCTCCTGCCCTTCGTGCCCTACGGCCCGATCGAAAACTGTTACCCGGACCAGTTTTTTAAGCCCCGCGCGCCCGACCTGGCCCGCCGGCACTTCCTTGGCACCGACACCCAGAACCGCGACATCCTCGCCCGCCTGGTCTACGGCTTTCGCCACGCGTTGATCTTCTCCGCCTGGTTCGTCGCCGGGGTCTACGGCCTCGGCGTCCTGCTCGGCTGCGCCATGGGCTACTACGGCGGCGTCTTCGATCTGCTGATCCACGACGTGGACATGGCG
>JAIYBI010000162.1 GCA_027488595.1 Opitutaceae bacterium
CGCGCCAACAAGGCAACCGCCAGGGCCAGCCCCGCATAGGCGACCGCCTGCGGCAGATTGGCCCATCTGTCATCCCCGGTGAGGCCGAGAAACTGAGCCCCGATCAACTCCGCCAGCGGCGGCATGATGTTCTCCCGCGCATTGACTGTGCCGTAATGGGAGAGCACTCCATCTTGCAGCCAGTAAACCTGACGCGGCAGATGGTAATTCAGCACATCCACCGTGTTCGGTGGCGCAACCAGTGCTCGCACGAAGGCAAGACCCCAGATTGAAAACCCGAGCAACAGGAAACCACGTTCAACCCCATCGAAACGCTTCGGCAAGTTGATCTGTGCTCCCTTACACCGACGCCCGATCCATATCACCGCACCTAACCCGAGCACTGCCCATACGCCACGCAATACCGGTGCTGTAAAGATACCCGCGAATGACAGCAGATTACTAAGCCCCCAAACCAAACCGGCCCAAAGCATCAAAGACTGCAAAAACGCCTCGACCCCGTTCCGCCCCGAACGGACCAATCCCAGAAAGACTGCAGCCCACACCGCAAAAGGCGCCACCCCCCACAACTGCGCGGATGCGTGGACGTCGGTCATGGGATTAGAGGGCCATTTAAAAACATCCAGTCAAAGGTGATCCGGGGAGGATGAGCCAACAAATGCACCGACTTGGGACTTTACCAGAAGCAAAAACCGGAACCGCAGTTCTCTCCAATCGCGCTCACTGCCAAGGCAGCTTGGACAGCAATCTTTGATTTGCATTCTTGGCCACCTCCGCGACCTCAACCTCCTCCGTTGGGCAAACTCCCCGAAAGAGTTACCTGCGCCGCCAATCTCACCCGTCACTCGGCGCACTTCCTCGCGGTGCGGGGCGGGAAATCGCAATCAATACCGGTCGGCGACCGCAGGCCTTCAATCGGGGAAAAACGCGCACCGAACTTCGGCATCGAAGCGGATTATCTTACAACGAGTAATACCCATTTCGCTCTTCGATGCGTTCGAGATTGGCCTAATCGGCTGAGTTCATGCAAACGTGACCGAACCACTTCGCCCGCCCCCTCAACCGATGCAATTCCCGCGCCGCTGCTTCGTTCTCATCGCCCTGCTGCTCGGCGCGGTGCATGCGTGGATGGCGGCAGGGGTTTCGTCCCGGCTTTCGCCGGCATACGACGAGACCGCCCACCTCATCGCCGGCGTGAGCTACTGGCGGGAACATGATTTTCGGCTCCAGCCCGAGAACGGAGTTTTTCCCCAACTCTGGGCCGCATTACCCTCGGTGTTGAATGAAACCACCCGTTACCCGAAGCTCGATCAGCGGGCGTGGCTAGGCGCCGATGTATGGTCCTTGGGCGACCAGTTTCTCTACCGCAGTGGTAACGACCCTGACGTCATTTTACAGCGCGGCAGGATCATGATCGCCCTGCTAGGCGGCGCACTTGTCTTCCTGATTGCCATGTGGTCGCGTTCGCTCTTCGGCCCTTTGGGCGGCCTTGCCTCCGGCGGCCTCGCCTGCTTCAGCCCAACCCTGCTGGCCCATGCGGGATTGGTTACGTCTGATACCGCCGGAGCACTGGGCTATGCGGTGGCGATCCTGGCTTGGTGGCGGCTCTGCCACCGGGTGAGCCTGGGGCGTATCGCATCGGCGACTCTGGCCGTAACGCTTCTCGCTCTCTCCAAATACTCCGTCGCCCTATTCCCGGTCATCGCTCTCGGCTTGGTCGGTGTTCGCGCATTCCACTCCGCACCGCTACGGGTGAGTGGGCTGGGTCGGTTACGAGGCTGGCGTCGCGTGGCGGCATTGCTCGCAGCCGGCCTCACCTCGGCCTCGCTGTGTG
The DNA here is from genome assembly GCA_027488595.1 of Opitutaceae bacterium. Classification (GTDB taxonomy): domain Bacteria; phylum Verrucomicrobiota; class Verrucomicrobiia; order Opitutales; family Opitutaceae; genus IMCC26134_A. Next base: position 1,835 of record JAIYBI010000162.1, read on the forward strand.
TGGCACTGGTCTGGGGTGCCTATGGCTTCCGGTATGCGGCTCGCGGCCCAGCCGCCCCCGCCACGGCAGGTTTCACCGTGACCTGGCCGCATGCGTTAATCGCCACCCCGATCGAAATCAGCTATACGATGAGCGACGGTCGAGTCCCGCCGGAGCACACCGCGATCATAAAGCCCGGGATGGTCCAAAGTATCGTCAAGTTGGCCGCACAGCATGAATTACTGCCAGAGGCATGGCTCTTCGGCCTGACCTTCGTGGACCGTCATAGTCGCAGCAGGCTCGCCTACTTTGCCGGCGACTGGCGAATCACCGGCTGGGCGTCCTTTTTCCCTGTCGCCTACCTGCTCAAAAGCACCCCCTCCGAACTCCTATTGCACTTCAGCGGACTACTGCTGCTGCTCCGTGGATTGAGCGGATCGCCGACGCGACGCCGTCTCCTCTACCGTGCAAGTCCGATAATCGTCGGCATAGCAGTTTACGCACTGTTTGCCATCACCGCCAAACTCAACATCGGCCAACGTCACATCCTGCCACTCTACGCACTGGCGTGCGTGCCGGTGGGCGTGGTGCTGCATCCGGCCTTCGTAACGAACACACCCGGACGCATTGTGCGGCGAGTCGGTGTCGCCCTTTTGCTCGCCATTCACGTCCTAAGTTCATGGCAGATTCGTCCCCATTATCTCACTTACTTTAACTTTTTGGCCGCAGGACCGGACGGGGGCCACCGCTACTTCGTGGACAGCTCGCTGGATTGGGGACAAACGCTGCCTGATCTCGGCATCTGGCTAGAAGAAAACTCCGGCGGAAAGGCCCTCCACTTGTCTTACTTCGGCAACGGCGATCCCGCCGCTTACGGCATTCACGGAACTCGCACGGGCGACTCTTACTTCGACTCGGATCCACATCGCAAAGCATTGCCCGAATTGAGCCCCGGGATCTACGCGATCAGCGCCACTATGTGGCAGCGAGTTTACACTCAAGTGCGCGGCCCTTGGAGCGATTCCTACGAGCAAAGCTACCAGAAGTCGCTCCGGTGGCAGGAGTATCTCGGAACCCGAGACCCAAAATCCGCGCTGCAAGATAGCGACGGGCACCCCATGGCCGAGACTGAGCTCAGCGCGAAGTTAGCCGAGTTGGATCAACTCCGCTTCGGCCGGCTGCTCGCCTTCCTGCGAACGCAAGCGCCACGAGCGATGATCGCACACACCTGGTTCATTTTCGATCTGGACGCGAAGACGCTAAGCTTGGCCCTCGACGGACCTCGGCCATAGGCCGCCAATCCCTGCTGGCTAGATGGCTTGCTTCGGCGCGGTTTCACGCCAACGCCGCCAGCTCATGCGCAAAACAGCGCAGGCGAGAAAAATCGTGATCCCAAGGGCCATGCCGTTCTCAATCCCCAAACCCGCAGCCACCACGCGAAGACCTGCGGGCGTTTCGATTACGGCGATATGAGGATGCATCGAACGAAGCCAACACAGGAATAGTAAGCCGGCCAGCGCCGGCCAGCACCGCCTGGATGAACTTTGCCCTTCCTGCGCCATTCGTAACCAGACTCCCGCCGGCAACAGAAGCCACACCGCGCGATACGCGAAATTCGCGGTGAGCAAGTAGCACGATATCCAGCATGATGCCCCGATGACATACATCCCCATCCACTCCGCAGGTATCTTCTCCGTATCACCCCAGGCCAGCCACACCCAATAGCCAAGACCCGCCAGCAAACCCGCCAGAAACCAACCTTGCTCGGGATCAATCACTTCCCAGGCAATCGCAATGATGCGCAACCCGTAAGCCGTCACCGCGGACGGCACCGGCACACTGGTCATCGCCTGATTAAAATCAGCCCGCCAGCACCACCAGACCAGACCAAATCCCACGCAAACTACCAGGCCCAGCGCAAACCCTCGCCTGCGACCGCCTCGCGCACCTAGGGCCGCCACCGCGACCAAGGGATACATCTTCAAGGCCGCCGCAAACCATACCAGCCCTGCGGCCAAAGCGGAGCGACGCACCCCGTCCTTCATGAGCCCCCCCCCAGCCAGAGAAAGCAGAAGAAACACCACCAGGTCATTATTCGCCCGCTCGTAGGCGAGCAGCACCGGTGGAGATACCATCAATAGAAACGCCACAGCCATCCCATGCCAGCTAATCGGTCTCAGCCAGCGCACCATCACCGCCGAGGCGCTTACGCTCAACAGCAGCCCAAGCCATGCTCGGTCGCCCCGATTCAAACCAAGCCGATGCAACTCCAACCACCACGGACCATACACATGCGGCCTTCCAAGCGGATCAAACGGGCTTGGATGAGCATAGGGATTCAATCCCGCTGCACGCGCGTCGCTCGCGGCCAGAACCGCAGTCATGTCGGCGAAGAGCGGCCTCATTGAATGCAATCCAAACAAGTCCCAGAGAGATGGGTGCAGGCAACACGCCCAGAATACGCCAAACACACACAGCAACGTAAGCACCGAAAATCCGCCTGAAGTGCCCCACTCTTGATCGATCCATTTCCTAAAACCGACTAAAGTTGGCTTTGAAGAACTAGATCGAGCCTTCTTCACTTCTTATTCTCCGCTTCACTCCAAGATGAATCCCTCCACGAGGCCAGGCCCTCGCGCACTGCAACCCAGAGCAGGTAGAGCGAAAGCCCCCAACACAGTCCATTCTCCACCCCGAGCAGAAAGCCCGTCGCTCGCCACTCGTTCACAGACACGGCTTGATTCATCCACTCATGCAGGGAAGCCAGCCAAAGTGTGACCGTTAAACCGCTGACCGCCAGCCAGGCATTACGTCCCGCTTGCCCGTTCGCGGCCTGAGCCGCCGCCAACCAAACCCCTGCCGGTAGAATAAACAGCACCGCACGATAGCTATAGTTACCGGTCGCAAAAAAACAGAAACCCCACGCCAGCGCCCCCGCCACGAAGCCCGCCGCCATGTCTCCTAGCGGGATCGGATTTCGATTCTCGCGCCAGGCAAACCAAGGCCAAAAACAAACTCCGGTTAAAAAACCGAAGCAAAGAAAGCCGCGCGGGACGCCTGGGTGCGCCCAGAGATAGCTCAACATTACCGCTCCGTAGCCGACCGGGTTAACACTAGCCGGCATGTTTTCAATAGCGCGGTGCATATCCCGAAGTTGTATCAAAACCATAACTACGATCAAACCCAGTGCGGTAATTCCACAGACCAACGCCCGCCAGCGCTTTGACTTTATCGCGAGCATCGGAATCGCGATCAACGGGTAGAACTTCAGCAAAGACGCCAAGACCAACGGGACAACCGCCGCGAACACTCTGGCCCAAGTCGGACGCAGCATCGCGAGAGCCGCCACTAACAAGAGCAGGAGCACCACAAGGTCGTTGTTCGCTCTTTCGTAAGCCAACAGCGCGCCAGGCGAAGCCAGCAGGGCCAGACACGCCAGAGCCGCCAGAGGTCCCCGCGGCCGGCACCAGAGCGCGCCCGCTGCCACCGATGTCGCCACCAACGCTCCGCCCAGCCAGATAGTGTCGGACCTGGTAAGCCCAAAACGATGTAACTCCAGCCATATCGGGCCGTATACGTGGGGACGCCCTAGAAAATCAAAACCCGTCGCAGGGAGGTAGGGATCGACTCCGGCTAGCTTGGCGTCGTTGGCCGCCAAAATCACAGACAGATCCGCGAAATACGGCCCCATATGGAAAATTCCCAGCGTTCCCCAAAGCGGTTCATGTAGAACGCACGCGAAGAAAACCGCGAACACGCCGCCGATCGGCAACGCGACCCATAGCCAATCTGGGATACTCTGCCGCGCCCCTTTCATAAATCTCCGCATTCCAATGCCGAAAGCCACGCATTACCAACCCGTGCCGAGGCACAACCGCCACACCTAAAACGGCCTGTCCTCCATCCATGCACGGTGAGAAGTGAGTCACGAATGGCTGATATCACTCGAAGCCTCCGGTTTTGCACCCGCCCCGAAACACCTCAGGTTCTTGATCCCAAACCAGGTCATACGGAGCAAAATCCAGCCGTGTTTGAAGCGCGAGATGTTGGTCTCCCCGTAAGTGCGATCCTTGTAGCGCACCGGCACATCGCGGATGCGCAGGCCTAGCAACGATGAGCCAAAGAGCAGGTTGAAATCACCGAAGGGATCGAAGTCACCAAAGGGCGCGATGCGCTTCAGGACTCGCTCATAATCCGACCGAAGCAGCATCTTCGTGCCGCACAGGCTGTCCTTCACCGGTTGCCCGAGCACAAAGGAAAGCGCCGCCGCGAAAAATTTGTTTCCCAGAAGATTCAGGAAACGCATCGCCTCACTCTCCATCGGATACACCAGCCGGCTGCCGTTGGCGAACTCCGCCACGCCGCTCTCAATCGCAGCAAAAAACTTCGGCAGGTCCTCCGGCGGTGCCGTGAGATCCGCGTCTTGAATCACCAATACATCTCCCGTGGCGACCGCGAATCCAGCGAACACCGCATCCCACTTTCCCTTGCCCGGCTGCTTCATCGCCCGGACTTTTAACGGCCCGGTGTAAGCGGCCACTTCGCGCTCAATCGTCGCCCAAGTGTCATCCTTGCTGTTGCCCTCGACAAAGATGACTTCGGTGCCCGCGCCCATCACCGGAATGCGATCCAGCGCCGGGCGAATGTTACCCGATTCGTTACGCGCCGGCACGATCACCGAACAACTCAACGTCCCCGCGGGTGCCGGGGCGCCCCTCGGACGAGCCGTAAGACAGAGCGTGATGCCGAGATGCCGCACCAAGGGAAGCCGCACGCAAAAACGGTTGAGCAACGGCGCTAAAACCGGAACTTCAAACGGAAAGAGTTGCTGACGCTCGAAGCGCACCACCTCCCAGCCGGTCAGCTCCAGAAGATTTGCCAGATCTCCGTCCGCCAGCCACGCGCTCTCCGGTTGCGGCATTACCCGGCCCGTGCGCACCGCCAGACGCAGCGCGGGATTCCAGATCGTATTGAGCGAGGTCAGGTGCAGTCGCGTGCGGGGGTGCGCACACTGGTGCAGTCGCTCGAGCACGAGCTGAATGTCATCCAAATAACCCGTTAGGTAATCGAGCACGATGTGATCGAAGGTCTCATCCGCCGGCACCGCCGCTGCGTCGGCCACACGAAACTCCAAATCCGGTCGGGAAGCATACCGCTTCTTGGCCTTCTCGACCATCTCCGGACTGAAATCCAACCCTAGCCCGCGTGCGGGCTTCAGCGACGCCAGCAAATCCCCCGCCCCGCAGCCGACCTCCAATACTCGCTCGCCCTCGGAAATCTGCTGCCGGAAATGCGTCTGCAGTTGCGCATGGAAACCACGCTGCGCTCGGCGGGCCTGCTCGTCATGACGCGCCACAAAATTGAAATGTGACCGCAGGCTGGAATCGGCGGTGGGCGGCACCAGTGTGTGTTCACTCATGGGATTGAGGACACCTTGTTCAGGGGGGGCGCGTCCACCTTGATTTCCTTAAGCAGACTGATTCGATGCAGTTTTGACGCAATACGCCGCTCCGCGATCAGCTCCAGCACGTAGTTCGCCGGCATCCGATGCTCGGGCGGCAACCAAAACCGTCCGTCTCCCACCGGTTCCAGGGTTTGCGTGACCAGCACTTCTTCAAAAGTATGATGCCGCCAATGGAAGGGCAGCGCGTCCGGCTTCATGATCAGGCGCGCGGGCATGATGGATGCGACATCGCGCACAAACCAGGAGAGCGGACTCTTATCGGTAATGATCAAACGAGTGGCCGGCCCACGCCGCTTCAACACATCCACCTCCCAGCGCTGTGCCATCTCCATCGTGTTTTGAGAATCGAGTTGCTGGTTCACCCGCACTCCGAACGCCAGGTAACCGGTCAGTGCCAGAACCACCGCCACACGGCCCGCCCGCTCCCGCATGAAGACCGGCAGTCTGCCGATTGCCGCCGCCAGCAGCAACGCCAGCAAGGCATGAAAGGGGAGACTAAGCCGCGAGACCACCGGATCGCTCAAATCACCCCAGTAATACGCCATCAGAAGACAAAGGTTACCCACGATGCCGGTCGCGCAGAGGATCACGCTCGTCGCCGTCGGCGTCCACTCGTCCCACTGCGGCTTGCGTCGCCAGGCCCATAAACCGAGCCAGCCCGCCGCCGCCAGACCGGCCAGCGTCAGCCAAATAGAGTTCGAGATCAGGCCGTTAAAGTTGAAGAAAAAGTTCCGCGCAAACTCGAGGTTCTTCACCAGATACTCCATTGAGAAGCGGTGGGTCATACCCGCCCGCAACTCCCATAGAATCGGCGTGCCCGAGAGGTAGGTGTTGTGCAGGGCATACGGCACAAGAAGCACCGATCCGAAAATCGCGGCCGGCGGCAGCACCAGGCGACCCGCCCGCCGCCAACCCGCCAGCACCAGCAGCGCGGCGCAGCCCACGTAGATGCCCGCCTCATAGCGTGTATTCGCCAGCAGCACCGCGGTCAGCACCACCACCGTGAGGTGACGCCCGTCGGGCTTTTCCAAATACAGGAGGCCCGCCAACATCAGCCCCAGAATGAGTGCTAGATTCAGCATCTCCAGCCCCGCCCCTTGCGCGTTGATCGCCAAAAGCGGAAAAGCCCCCAGCCCCGCCACCGCCGCCAGCGCTGCGCCCTGGCCGCCTAGTTTTCGCCCCAGGCCGTAGGTGAGTCCTAAAATCACCGGCATGAGACCCAGGTTCAAGAGGAAGGCGTTCGCTTCACGGCAACCGGTGAAGTCATGCAGCAACGAGACTAGAAAAGGGAAAAAGTAGGGGCGCTTGTCGAGGTAGGTCTCGAAGGAGCGCATTAACCCGTTCACCTCAAAGGCACGATTCAATGAACCCACCTCCCGCTCCATGTGAAGGTTCCACGCGGTGGACTGGATCACCACCTCATCAAACAAGATTTTATACATTCTCGGCACGGTGAATACCGCGATCAGAGTCAGCGCCGCGATCAGCACCACAGCCTGAAGTGTCTCGCGATTGATTCGCGCCCGCCACCACGACAAGCGTCCGGGTGCGCTCGCCCGTGCCAGATCCACCACCGCCCAGCACCACCAGCCAAAAACGCCTGCCAGCAGATAATAACCGCCGTGCTCGATGATCATACCCGACTGCCGGGCGCTAAAAGCGGCAAAGCCCACGCCCGCGGCCAGTCCACTCAAAATCAGCACCCAGAGCAGGCGCCTCCAAGCCGGCAACCCATCCTCTTCCGAGCAAAACCACGCTTTGGCGGGAAATCTCATGCTCAAGGCAATTCTTTCACCCATTTATCCAAGTAGTCGCGTTTCGCGGCTTCGAGCTGCGCAGGCGTCATCTCCGTTTCCAACGGCGTCACTGCCAGGTCGGCTTTTGCCAGCACCTTGTCACCGTCGCGAATCGCCACCACCCGGCTGAATCGGCAGATGGTGAGCAACTGCACCCGCCGCTGCGCCACCGGCACCAATTCAAATGCGGGATCGAGCTTTTCCTCCTGCGAGAGCGTCATCTCGCCGGTGTCAGGATTCACGTTAAAGGTCTGGAAAACATAGACCGCCGAGAAACTGTGGTTGCGCATATGGTAGGCGATGCCATCCCGCCGAAGCTGCGCCTGCGCAATCGGCGTCGCGGCGATTTTCTCCGCCGTCCAGTAAAGCGAGTCACGATCAATCATGAGAAAATCCTTCCCCGGCAGCCGCTTTAAAAAGTCCTGCCGCCATGCATAGGCCATGGCGGGACTGTAATCCCGTCCATAGGCGTTCTTCGACATGCTCGGAAGGCTGAAGGACATCAGGGCCACCAACCCTCCCGCGATCAGTCCACCCCACACCCGTGGACCCGGCCGTATCGCTCGACCCACTACAACGACGACCGCGATGATCATCAACAACTGGGTGGGCAGGCTAAGGCGCCGGATCACGGGGTGGTCAAACTGGCCCCAGAAATAGACCATCATCAGGCCGGTCACCGCCAGCGTGCCGA
>JAIYBI010000271.1 GCA_027488595.1 Opitutaceae bacterium
ATGGGATTTGTCTCCGGCCTCATCGGTGTCGGCGGTGGTATTTTCTTAACCCCGCTTTTGCTCCTGCTGCGCTGGTCCGATGCGAAGACAGCGGCCGCCGTTTCCGCGCCTTTTATCTTCGTCAACTCCGCTGCGGGACTCGCCGGACACTCCGCCTCGTTGCATAATCTCCCTTCATTCTGGCCGTGGTTTGCCGTCACCGTGGTGGCGGGTGGCTTCCTCGGTGCCCGCTGGGGCAGTGTCTCCGCCCGCGCCACCCAACTCCGTCCCGTGCTTGCCGCGGTGCTGGTCGTGGCTTGTTTCAAGCTGGTTATTGCCTGACTCCTCATGACCGATCCCTTCGGACGCTCCATTGACTACCTGCGCATCTCGGTCACCGACCGGTGCAACGAGCGCTGCCTCTACTGCATGCCCGAGGGCTACAAGGGCTGGGCCAAACGCACCGATCACCTCACCGCCGCGCAACTCATCGCCGTTGCCCGCGCCGCTTCGCGCCTCGGGTTTACCAAGTTCCGCCTCACCGGAGGCGAGCCCCTCCTGCGCGACGATCTACTCGAAATCGCGCAAGGCATCGGCGCCTTGGAAAACCTCCACTCGCTTGGACTCTCTACCAACGGCACCCGCCTCGCCCCCCTTGCCGCCGCTCTCGCCGCCGCCGGCGTGCGTTCCGCCAATATCTCTCTCGATGCCCTCGACCCCGTCGCCTACCGCCGCATCACCGGCGGCCGTCTCGATGAGGTCCTCGCCGGCATTGATGCAGCCCTCGCACACGGCCTGTTCGTGAAGCTCAACACCGTGCTCATGCGCGGCGAAAATGAACACGAGCTCCCCGCCCTGGTGCGTTTCGCCTCGGCCCGCCGCATCCCCATTCGCTTCATCGAGCTCATGCCGCTCACTCGCACCGATGTGCTCACTCCGGCCAATTTCCTCTCGCTCCCGGACACACGCGCCATCCTTGAAAGCGCCCTCGGTCCGCTCGCTCCGCTGCCCGATTACCGCGCTGGCCACGGTCCCGCCCGCTACCACGAAGGCCGCGATCTCCCCGGCTCCCGCATCGGCTTTATCGGCGCGCTTTCTGAGCAGGATTTCTGCGCGACGTGCAACAAGCTCCGCCTCACCGCCGACGGTAAACTCCGCCCCTGCCTCGGCCGCCACGGCGAACTCGACCTCGCCGCCGCGCTTGCCACCGGCCAACTCGACGCCGCCATCACCGAGGCGATCGCGCAAAAGCCGGAGAAACATGAGTTCCTCGAGAACTACGCGCCGGACCGCCCCATGACGGCGATCGGCGGCTAAGCTCCCTTCGTGCCCATGACCATTCTTTACTTTGCCCAAACCCGCCGCCTCGCGGGCATCGCTTCCGAAACTCTCTCTCTATCGGATCCCGTGAGCGCCGATGCGCTTTGGGACGCGATTCTCGCCCGCCATCCCGACCTCGCGCCGTTACGCTCCGTGACCCGCCTCGCACGCAACGGCGAGTTCACCGATGCCGATGCGGTCTTTGCCCCAGGCGACGAAATCGCGCTCATTCCGCCGGTGTCGGGCGGCTGATCTTTTGATGCACCTCCAGATTCACATCGGATCGGAACCCATCGCCGCCGCCCAACCCGCGCCCGCCCCTGGGGAAGGTGTCGGCGCTCTCGCGGAGTTCACCGGCTTGGTGCGCGGGGAGGAAAACGGCGCACTCATCGGCGGCTTGATTTACGAGGCCTATCAGCCGATGGCCGAGCGCGTGATTGCGCGCATCATCGACGAACTCTGTGCGGCGCGCCCGGTGTTGGGCGTGCGGGTGATCCACCGAATCGGCCGCGTTCCTGTCGGCGAGGCCGCGATCTACGTCGGTGTCGCCGCCAAACACCGCGCCGAGGCTTTCGCACTGCTCGCCGGTTTCATGGACCGTCTGAAACAAGACGTGCCCATTTGGAAAACCGACACGTTTTGAATCACCCCTGACCATGCTCACCGTTTCCGAAGTCTGGCAGAGGATTGATGACCTCATCGCGCAATTGCCCGCCGAGCGCGTGCCGCTTGCCCATGCGGCGGGACGGGTTTTGCGCGAGTCGGTTCACGCACCGGAGGACCAGCCTGCTTTTGACCGCGCTGCGATTGATGGTTACGTCGCCACTCTCTCCACTCCCATCGGCGCGACGCTTCGGGTCGCGGGCAGCATTCCGATGGGGCAACTCGCGCCCGCCGCGCCTGCTCCCGGCACGGCGTTCAAACTCTTCACCGGCTCAGCCGTTCCCGCCGGAGAAGTCGGCCTTGTGATGTGGGAGGATGCGGTGGTCGCGAGCGAAACCATCACGCTTCGCGTCGCGCCGTCCTCGTCGTTCATTCGCCGTCGGGCAACGCAAGCACGCGCCGGGGATTCGCTTCTGTCGGCCGGTGCCGTGCTCAATCCAGGTTCACTCGCCTTGCTTGCTTCGGTCGGGCTTGTTTCGCCCCCGGTCTCTCGCCGGCCGCAGGTGGCCCACCTCGTTACCGGCGGGGAGTTGCTCGCCCCCGAGGACGCACCCATCCACGGCCGCATCCGCGATAGCAACTCCACTCTGATCGCCGCTCTGCTCGACGCTTCATACGCTACGTTGGTCGCCCACACCCGCGCCGGTGAAACCTACGCAGAGCACAGCGCCGCGTTTGCGACCTTGCTCGCGAACAAGCCGGATTTGCTTCTTGTTTCCGGAGGCTCGTCGGGGGGCGAACACGACCACGCGGCGCGGCTCTTCGCGGACCATGGTTTTTCCCTCGTCGTGAACCAGGTGGCCTCGCGTCCAGGCAAACCTTTGCTTATCGCCGCGCGGGGTGCGCAAGTCGCCATCGGCCTCCCGGGTAATCCGCTTTCGCATTTCGTGTGTTACCATCTTTTCGTCTCGCGGGTGCTTGCGCGGCTGACTGGTGCAACCCCCGCCGCCGTGCTGCGCCTGCCGCTCGCGCCCGGCGCGCCCCTTCGCGCCAACCCGCGCGAGACCTGGTGGCCGGCCACCCGCACGGCGGAGGGGTATTCGCCGCTGCCGTGGGCGGACTCGAGCGATCTCACTGTGCTCAGTCGCACCGACGCATTACTGAGGGTCCCGTCCGCGTCTGCGCCTGAAAATGCGGCGGACGGCATACTCGTCTAGTTTTCGTTTCGCTGAATGGCTGGCAAAGCGCCTCGTCGTCGCATTAAGCGACTGCGTGATTTTGCACCGTTCTTCGTTTCGCCATCGTGCCCATTCGGTTCGACTCGTTCTGTCCGTTTATTTTGGTATCAATCATTTATCATAAAACGGCTTATGGAATACTAAGGCAGGCATAGCGCTGCGGTAAGGGTGGGATCGCCCGGAGCCATTTTCGTTGTTCCTCCCGTAACCCCGCCTCTCCGGTGCCGTCTTGCTTGGTGTGCATGCACGCTTATCAATCGCTCTATGCCCCTCCAAGAAGACCCGCCTCCGCCGGATGTTGAGGGCTGGCTCGTGCGTGTTCGGGCGGGAGACCAGTCGGCGGCACGCCAGCTTGTTGACCACCTCTACCCGCAGGTCATCCGCATCGTTCGCGCCCGTCGTCCGCGGCGCATGGCCGAGGAGGATCTTGCTCAAGATATCTTTCTAAAAATGTTCACCCGTCTCGATCAATACCAGGGCCAGGTGCCGCTCGCCCACTGGGTGTCGCGCATCGCGGTGACGACCTGCATTGACGCCTTGCGCGCCCAGCGGCGCCGCCCCGAATTGCGTTGGGCGGATCTGTCCGAGACCGAGGCCGATACGCTGGACGCCGTCATCACGCGGGAGGACGCCGTAGACGCTGCCGATGCCCTCGCGGCCCATGAGCTCGTGCACAAACTCCTCGATCAACTCTCCGCCAAAGATCGCCTGGTCCTGCAAATGCTGGACTTGGAGCAGAAAACTCTGCTCGAAATCCGTGACCTCACCGGCTGGAGCATCAGCCTGATCAAAGTCCGCGCCTTCCGCGCCCGCCGCAAATTGCAGAAACTTTTTCAACAACTCAAACTTCAGGAGCACTCATGAACACCAACTCTTCCACACCTTGGTCCCGCCTTACCGCCGCCGCCCGGCGCGCACCCTGCGCCGACGATCAGGTGGATTGCGCCGCCCCGTTCGGCTTCTCCGCCCGGGTGGTGGCGAACGCCCGCCTCGGCACCGCCCCGTCCTATGGATCGCTCCTTGAGCGCCTCGCGCCGCGCGCCCTCGGTCTGGCCTGCGCCTGTGCTCTGGCGATGGTTGCCTGGGGCAGCTTGTCCACCAGCGCCGAAGCGAAATCATCCGACATCAACGCAGATTTCTACGATCCGGTCGGTGAGGTCATCACCTCCACGCAGTCATGAACCGCACGCTTAAACTTTCCCTTCTGTGCGGTGGCATCTTTCTCGCCGGTGCCGTGGCCGGTGGCTTTGCGGTGAAAAATCTCCCGCGCCAGGGCAACCAGCCGCGCCCCGAGGCCTTCGGGCCCCAGCAACTTCGCCGCCTCGCGGATGGCCTCGAACTGACCAAGGAGCAGCGCAAAGCGATCAGCCCTATCTTACAAAAAACGGGCGAGCAGCTCCGCGTCATGCGCAAGGAGAGCATCGCCCAGGCGACCCGCGAAGTTCAGGCCATGGATGCGGCGGTGGGCGCTTTGCTCACCCCGGCGCAGCGCGAGCGACTCGCCGTCTTGCGCGTCGAGGACCGGGCGCGAATGAAGAAATTGATGGAAGAGCATCAACGGCGCCTAAACGAGCGCGAGCCCGACTCGGGCTCCGGTGAAGGCCGCCGCGATAACGATGGAAAGCGGTTTCCGCCGAGATTCGTTGAGCCCGGAAAGCAGCCCCCGCCGGATGCGCCCCCGACCGAGGCTTCGCCCTCGACCGAGGCGCCCAAATAGCCGGTTAAACGAGCCGCCTTTCTTGCCCGCTGGCACTCCTGCCCGTCGAAAAACCATTACGCTTACCTTAAAAGGCCCTTGACCGGCGGGGCGGCGGGCTTTGCTCTCACCGGTTCCCAACCTGCCGATACTATGCGCGACGACTACCTGAGAGAAGCAAAAGCCAAGATTTCCGATCCGAACATCCTGATCAACGTGATCTCGCGTCGGGTTAAACAACTCAAGCGTGGCAGCCGCCCGCTCGTTGAGTCCCTCGAAAAACTCTCCCCCGAGGACATCGCCCTGCGCGAGGTCATTGAGGGCAAGATCACCTACGAACTCGCCTAAGCTGCTCCACCGTCGCCGACGGTCGTAGATCGTCCGCGAAACACTTTGCCGTCACCTTTGCGGGTGGCGGCTTTTGTTTTTACGCCAGCCTTCGATAGGGTTTAGTCTGTTCCTCCCACTCCGATGTCCGCCGCCAAAGCCAAAGACGCCAAACGCTTCACCGAGGTCCGCAACGCCAAGGCGCTGCGCGACTACACGGTCGAAGAGCGCTTCGAGGCCGGCATCGCGCTGAAGGGCACCGAGGTAAAATCCATCCGTGGCGGCCGCGCCCAGATTAGCGATGCCTTCGGCCGTTTCGACAAGGGCGAGCTCTGGATGGTCAACGCCCACATAGACGAATACTCTTTCGGTAACATCAACAACCACCCCAGCAAGCGCACCCGCAAGCTGCTCCTGCACAAACACCAGCTTCGCAAGATCGCACAGGCCATGCAGGTCGGCGGCTACGCGCTCGTGCCGCTGCGAATGTATTTCAAGGATTCGCTGGTGAAGGTCGAGATTGCCCTCTGCGTCGGCAAAAAACTCTTCGACAAGCGCGACGACATGAAAAAGAAGACCGAGGACATGGAGATGAAAAAGGCCTTCAAATTCGTTCGCCGCTAATGAGCAACCCGCCCCCCGCCCAAGCCCCGGCCGGCCCGCGCGAGACCGTCACGGGGCGCGTGCCCGGCAGCACCTCCAACTGCGGCTCGGGCTTCGACTCCCTCGGCCTCGCCCTATCGGTTCACAACCGCGTGACCCTCCGGCGCCATGCGCCGGGCACCGAGAGTGCGACCACCGGAACCGTAATCACCGGCGAACGCCCCGCCGACGCTCGCGGTCAGGACATGGTTTCGGCCACCGCCGCCGCCTACTTCGCCGCCGCAGGCGCGCCGGGCTTCGGATTTTCCTATCGCATCGAGGGCGAGGTGCCGCCCGCCCGCGGCCTCGGCTCCAGTGTCACCGTCATCGGCGGCATCCTCGCGGGGCTCGACGCGCTGCGCGGCACCGCCGCCGCGCTCGGCCGCGAGCGCCTAGTCGCCATCGCCACCGCCATCGAAGGCCATCCCGACAACGCCGCCGCCGGCCTGCTTGGCGGTTTCTGCGTGGCGCGCTGCGCCCCCGGCACCAACGCCTACCTCGGAACCATCCGTATCGAGCTGGCGGATACGCTTCGCTTCGTGGTGGTGTCGCCGTCGGTGGAGATGTTGACCAAGGAATCGCGCGGCGTGCTGCCCGCGACACTCCCGTATTTCGACGCGGTGAAGAGCATCAACGCCTCCAACTACCTCGTGGCCGCGTTCGCCACCGGCAACTTCGAGGCGTTGCGCGATGCGGTGGGCGATTTTATGCACGAGCCCTACCGCCTGCCGCGTATTCGTGGCGGCCGCCCCGCCATTCAGGCCGGGGTGGCGGCGGGCGCCTACACCGGCTGGCTGAGTGGCAGTGGCTCCAGTGTGCTTTGCGTGTGTGCGGCCGGCGTCGCGGCGGCGGTCGGCGCGGCGATGCAGGCGGCTTTCGCAGCCGAGGGGATCCCCAGTGAGGTGCGCGATCTTTGCGCGGATAACATCGGTGCCGTCGTTGAAGGCTGAGCCGCGGCTCCCGCCGCCATGCTTCACGTTATCCTTTTTCAACCCGAGATCCCGCAGAACACGGGCAACGTCGGGCGCATGTGCGCGATCACGAAATCGCGGCTGCACCTGATCCATCCGCTGGGTTTCAAGATCACCGACGCCGCGCTGCGCCGCGCGGGCATGGATTACTGGTTCTCGCTCGATGTGCACCAGCACGCCGATTGGGCGGCGTTCAAAGCCAGCCCGCACGCGCCGCGCCGTCTGTGGCTGATCGAGACCGGACCGAAACGAACCATCTGGGACGCCCGCTTCGAGGACGGCGACGGC
>JAIYBI010000298.1 GCA_027488595.1 Opitutaceae bacterium
GATCCTGATGCTCTGCTTCCGCCTCCTCAATGAAGATGAACCTGCCGCGCCGCTCGCGGCGGCCGTGGATGCTTTGCGTAACGGTCAGTCGGTCGGGAACGTGTTCGATGTCGATCCGGCTTCGTTTCGTCAGGTGCCGAATGCGCCGTTTGCGTATTGGGTGAGTGAGCGTGTTCGTCGTTTGTTTACGGACCAGCCAGCTTTTGAAGGGGCCGGACGAACTGTTAGACAAGGGCTGGCCACTGCGGATGACTTCCGTTTCGTCCGCACGACATGGGAAATCGGTGTTATTGCTGCGGATGTGCCGGATCGCTCGTGGTTCCCATTCTCCAAAGGAGGTAGTTATTCACCTTTTTACGCTGATATTTTTTTGCAGGTTAACTGGAGCCAAGGTGGTAAGGTGCTGGACGCGTTTCCGGGCAGTGTATTGCGCAATACAAATTACTGCCTCAGGCCGGGGCTTACGTGGCCACTTCGAACAAATGGATTAAGTTTTCGAGCGCTCCCGCGAGATTGTATTTTCGGCCATAAAGGTCCGGCTGCATTTACTGATGGTGACGAGACTACCGCACTTCTTGGTTTATTAGCCGCCTGTAATTCACAGGTGTTCGGCGTAGTTGTGAGTGTGCAGTTAGCGCGTGTGGAGTTGGCCCAATCCTTCGAGGTTGGCTTAATTCAGAACACTCCTGTCCCCACCGAAAAATCCAAAGACCTCTCGGATCTCGCACTTTCAGCCTGGTCAATTAAACGCGCTCCAGACACGGCCAATCTAACAAGCCACGCTTTTTACGCACCTTCCTTATCACGGGGTTACACTTCACTATCTGAAGCGGTTTCCGATTGGTCTACCCTGCTTGGCACGATCTCGGCCAAACTTATTTATCTTCAGGGGCAGATCGATGACATCGCCTACCGCCTTTATGGCATCTCAAATGAAGATCGTCGCGCAATTGAGCAAATGTTGGCACCCTCAGCTTCTGTGACCGAGGACGAAAACGTCACTGAACTGGATGAAGAAACCGAAGACACAAATCCTACTGCCGACGCCCCTACGTTAGTTGCCGAACTACTCGATTACGCCGTCGGCTGCTCCTTTGGCCGTTGGGATATTCGCTACGCCACTGGTGCCAAAGCTCCGCCTCCCGAGCCCGATCCCTTCGATCCGCTCCCCGTCTGCCCGCCCGGCATGTTGCAAAACGCCGCTGGCCTGCCTGCTGCCCCGGCCGATGTTCCTAGCGACTATCCCCTCAGCATCACTTGGTCCGGCATCTTGCTGGACGATCCTCACCAGCCCAACGATATCGAGCGCCGCGTTCGCGAGGTCTTCGCCGTTATTTATGGCGAGCACGCCGACGCCCGCGTGGAAGAATCCGTCGCTCTACTTGGCACCTCCAGCCTTCGCGACTATTTGCTCAAGCCCGCCGGATTCTTCTCCGGCCACCTCAAGCGCCACTCCAAGAGCCGCCGCCAAGCTCCGATCTACTGGCCGCTCTCCAGTCCCAAGGGACTAACCAATGTCTGGCTCTACTACCATCGGCTCACGCCCGACACCTTCTTCACTGTCATCCGTGAGCACATAAAGCCGCGCTTAGAAGACGAAGAGCGCCGCCTATTCAATCTCAAGCAACAGGCAGGCCCCTCCGCAACACCTTCGCAGGCCCGAGATATCGCCGCAGCCGAAGAGTTGGTCGAAGATCTCCGCGCCCTGCGTGACGAGCTGCAACACATCGCTCCACTCTGGCGCCCGGACCTAAACGACGGCGTTATCATCAACCACGCCCCCCTCTGGCGCATGGCCAACCACGCACCTTGGCGCAAAGCGCTCAAAGAAACCTGGGAGGCCCTGGTTGCCGGGAAATACGACTGGGCTCACCTCGCTCTCCACTTCTGGCCGGAGCGAGTAATACCCAAGTGCGCCAAAGATCGCTCCCTCGCCATCGCCCACGACCTGGAATCGTTCTTCTGGGCTACCGACTCGAAGACGGGAGAGACGGTGTCGCGCAAACGGGAAGAAAAAGAGATTACCTCCCTCATCACCGAGCGCACGTCTCCCGCTGTCAAAGCCGCCCTCGATTCCCTCCTCACCGCTGCCGCGCCCTCCGGCGGCACCACCAAACGTGGTCGCAAAAAATCATGAACCCTCTCCCGGAATACCTTCACGTTCAACTGGCCGACGAACTTCGCTCCCGCCGCGTGGTGGTGTGGTATGATGCCCAACGCGAATTCGAGACCTTTGTCTGCGAGCTGCCACGCACGGAATTCATCGGCTCGCTCACGCAGGTGAAACTCGATGGGCAAAAAGCCGCGCTCGCAGTTTTCGACGGTTCTTTTTTCGCCCTCCGCCTGGACGTCGAACCGATTACCAACACCGCCAAGCCCGATCCCTTGCTAATCTACGTTCCCGGTGTGGCCCGGTCGGAAAAGAGTTCACCGCTCAAAGAGCTGGAGTGTGCCGGTGCCACCTACGAACGGATGTTGAGCAAGGTAGCCAAAACCCTCCTCAAGCGCACCTACACCGAGGGCACCATCGACGAGATGTTTCGCGACCGGAAACTCAGCTACGACGATGTCTGCCGGTTGCTCGAACCCGGACAAAGCGGGGAAACCTCCATTCTCAAGCTCGTGCTCCCTGATCTAGATGCTCCGGGCATGTTGGCCAAGTGGCTGAGCGATCCGACGCTGGATGGCCAAATCGAGGCCAAGGGCGGCCGCGCTGAATTCACCAAGCTCGTGGCGCTTAAGTGCGGACTCACCCTCCCCGAAACCGGTAATCTCGCCGATCACCGCGATCAGCTGTGCCGCTATCTCCTGCTCAACGAATTTCGCCAGGATCTCACCTGCGTCGAACCTGCGGCCATCTCGCAAGTGCCCAAGGCGGGCCTTAAGGAGCAGAGGGACTTTATCGGTAAGGTGCTCGACGCTCTGCGTAAGAACAGTCCGACCTTTTTCGAGGAAATTGCCGATTCCGTGGAGCAGGAGTTCTCGCTCGCAGGCGCCAAGATTGATGCCGCTCAACTGGGCGCCATCGATACCTTCCGTTTCGAGGAGAAAGCGATGCTCGCCTACATCGGGACCTTGATCTCGCTAGGGCGCTACCCTGAAGCGGGAAAACTCGTCGAGGAACACCGCCGCAGCTTCTGGGCGGAGCAGGATCTTTCTCGGCGGCAAATCCAGTGGGAGCTATGCGCCACCTTGGCCGAACTCGGTGCTGAGGGGCAGCGCGTCGTGGGGGAACTCAAGGCCGTCAGCGGGGGATCGAGGGCACTTGTTGACCGCTACACCGCAAACCAGGGTTGGTATCGTCTGGATACCTTACACCGCCGCCTCGAAGCCCAAATCGCCCGGATGTCCGACGAGCCGGAGGCCGAACAGGCCGTCGCCGTCGTGCGGGCCAAAACCGATGAAGTGCTCCGGGTGCTGGCCGAGACCTTCACGGCCGCGTTCGAGGCCGACAAGTGGAGCGTAGGCCGCACGCTGCACCAGACGCAGATTTACCCGCAGAAGGTTCAACCTCTTCCCGGAAAGGTCGCGTGGTTCCATGTGGACGCCATGCGTTTCGAGATGGCTCCGGAACTCGCCCGCCAGCTTTCCGAAGCGGCCGAGACAGAGATCACTCCGGCGGTGGCGGCGTTGCCCTCCATTACACCCCTGTGCATGGCGGCGCTTCTGCCCGGCGCATCGGCCAGCTACGCGGTGGTGGAGCAGAATGGCAAAGCTGCGGCGCGGGTCGGCACCGCCGTCCTCGGCGATGTCGCCGACCGCATGAGCTACCTGAAGGCACAAATCCCCGATGCCGGCGACATCACTCTCGACAAGGTTCTCCAATCCACCACGGCAAAACTTCAGGCGCACACCGCCGGCATCCGCCTGCTCGTGGTGCGTTCCCAAGAAATCGACTCGTTGGGGGAGAAGCACGAACTGCTCGCCCGCCATCTCATGGACACCGTCATTGGCAATCTCGCACGAGCAGTGAGGCGGTTGGCCTCGCTGGGCTACGAGCGATTTGTCATCACCGCCGACCACGGGCATCAGTTCTCCAGCCGCAAGGAAGACGACATGAAGTTGCCGGCACCCACAGGGGCCACGGTAGAGCTGCATCGCCGGTGCTGGATCGGCAAAGGTCCGGCGGTTCCCGTCGGCGCCGTCTTGGTCACGGCGGAGGCTCTGGGCTATGATTCACCTCTGGAGTTCGTTTTCCTCCGAGGATTGGGTGTTTTTAAGGCTGGCGGCGGTCTGAGTTACCACCACGGCGGGTTCTCGCTTCAGGAGTTGATTGTCCCGGTGCTGAGCTTCCGTATGCCCCAGACCTCCTCGAAAGGGGGGGCACTCGGAGTGAAGATGAAGTTAACCGCCGACTTTCAGGTCATCACCAACCGCACCTTCGTGGTGAATATCGAAATGGAGCCCGACTTCATGAGTCCCGACCCCGTGCGTCTGCGCGTGGTGCTCGTGCACAAGGGTGAGGAAGTCGGCTACGCGGGCATGGCCCCGGGTGCCGAGTTCAACAGTGCCGACAAGGTGCTCACCCTCTATCCGGGCAAACGTGCCAATGTCGTGATGTTGCTCACCAAAGACGTTTCCGATCCTATCGCCATTCTGGCCCAGGATGCGGGTTCGGCAGCGGTTCACGCCGAACTCAAAAACATGTCCGTCAAACTCAAGAGCTGATTCCCTTTACCATGAGCGTAGTCCCTTCCGCAGATTCCTTAGACGAAAAACTCAACCGCGTGTTCGCTGGTCGCGTGGTCCGCAAGGATCTCGTCCGTCGCGTCAAGGTGGGTGCCAACGTTCCTGCCTTTGTTCTGGAGTTTCTGCTCGGGAAATACTGCGCCTCCTCGGACCCCTTGGCCATCGAGATGGGCATGCAGGTGGTCAACGACACCCTCCGCGATAACTATATCCGGCCCGACGAATCTACTAAAGCGCAGGTGCTCGTGAAGAAGAAGGGGAGGCACACCTTTATCGACAAGGTGAAGGTGAAGCTCGTCGATTCCCAGTATTGGGCGGAGATCGTGAACTTCGGCCATCAGAACGTTCACATCCCCGATCACTACGTCCACGACTACGAGCGACTCCTGACCGGCGGCATCTGGGCGCAACTCGACGTGGCGTTCCAGTATGACGAGGAGACGAAGGGCAAATATCCGTTCTGGATCGAGAAAATGACGCCGATCCAGCTCGCGACCTTCGACATGGAGGAATACCGGAAAATCCGGGCTGAGTTCACCACCGAAGAGTGGCTCGACGTCATCGTCCGTTCGATGGGTTACGAGACCGCCAACATGGCGACGCGGACGAAGCTGTTTTATTGTCTGCGACTGGTTCAGCTCTGTGAGCGCAACTTCAACTACGTGGACCTAGGCCCGCCCGGCACCGGCAAGTCCTACGCCGTCCAAGAGCTTTCTCCGTATGCCGCGCTCCTCACCGGACCGACTACTGTCGCCAACATGTTTGGCCACATGAGTGGTCGGCGTAAGGGCATGGTCGAGATTTGGGATTCTGTGGGTTTCGACGAGGTCGCGGACCTCGAAAAAATGCCCAAGGAGGTCATCACCACGCTCAAGACCTACTGCGAGTCCGGCAAATTCCAGCGGGGCGCCGAGGAGAGTGCCGGCTACGCAAGCATCGGTATGTTCGGCAACACCCGTCAGCCCGTGGACGTAATGGTGCAGAGCAGTCATCTGTTCGAACCGATGCCCACCGTGATCCGCGAAGACATCGCGTTTCTCGACCGCATACACTACTACCTTCCGGGCTGGGAAATGCCGGTGATGCGCAACGAGCTGTTCACCGACCATTACGGGTTGGTAATCGACTACGTCGCCGCCGCTCTACGCGAACTCCGCAAAGCGAACTTCACCGAATCGCTGGATCGTCACTTCTCATTGGGAGCGCATCTCAACACCCGTGATCGCAAAGCCGTCCGGCGCACCATGTCGGGTATGCTCAAGATACTCCATCCGCACGGAGAAGTATCGAAGGAGGATATGGAGCAACTCTTGGCCTTCGCCATCGAAGGACGCCGGCGCGTGAAGGAGCAGCTCAAGAAGATGGGGTCCTTCGATTACCACCAGACAGCCTTCAGCTACATCGACAACGACAACGGCGAGGAGCGCTTCGTAGGCGTCCCTGAGCAAGGTGGCCGTGATCTGATAGCGGCAGACCCATTACCACCCGGCACCGTCTATGCGTCCTGCGTGGACGGCTCGGGAACAGTGGGCCTTTTCCGAATCGAAGTCAGCACGTCGGGCGGCACGGGCAAACTCCGTTCCGCCGGTGGCGCCAACGGCGCCGTGAAGGAGTCCTTTGGTCGGGCCTTCAGTTACCTCCAGTCCAACAAAACGCCGCTGGGCGTGGCCCGTGACTGCGACACCTTGGATTTCCACGTCGAGTGCATCGACCTGCTTGGTAACCGAGCCGAGGGCGACCTAGGCGTCGCGTTCTTGGTGGCCTGCTACTCCGCGTTGAAGAAGGCCTCGCCACAGGCCGGGTTGATCGTGCTCGGCGACCTTAGCATCCAAGGAAACATCAAAGCCGTGCGCTCCCTCAACGAGCCGCTACAGGTGGCGATGGACAACGGAGCAAAGAAGGTCCTGGTGCCCATCGAGAACAAGCGTCAGTTCCTCGAAGTCTCCAGCGACGTGGTCGAGAAGATTGACCCCATCTTCTACGGAGACATGCGCGCCGCCTTGGCCAAGGCGCTGAACCTTCAGTAGCCAGTTATTCGTCCATGGTGAAAAGCTTCAGGCCGGAACGCTACCGGACACTTAATCAGACCCTGGGTGGGTCTGATATCTTGATAGCATACAGTGCTCATCGCATGTCTTTCTTCTCGGCGAAGCACTCAATGTTTATTAGGGTTCCGAGATGCCCCTGTCCCCCCGCGATATCATCACACAAGGGACATGGCACCATGCATTATTCACCACCTATTCACTCAGTCTCTCGTTTTTTGAGTCTAACCTATTAAATGGCGGCTTAAGGAAAAAAGGCTGCCGGGAAATTTGGGTTGTCGCCGATCTCGACGGATATGCGAACAGCTTGGCTGAACGCCAATCGCGGTCCGTGGGCCAGCATTACCATTTGGTGCCCGTCGCACTGCCTCGCGGAGTCTTTCATCCCAAGTGTGGCTATCTTTCCGGACCTGACGGTGATCTTTTGCTCATCGGCAGTGGGAACCTCACTTTCGGGGGATACGGTAAAAACATTGAGGTGCTCGAAGTCTTCCAGTCAGCCACTCATCCGACTGTTTTCACCCAGTTTGCCGACTTCCTCACAGCGCTTCGCAACCGCCAGGATTTCATCAACCCTGATAACGGTTGGTTGGATCGTTTCGAGCCGATGGCGCGTCGTGCAGGTTCGCGAACCACGGCTGCCTCTGATACTCCCCCACCCCGGCTAATCCATTCCACCAATCAGTCCGTGTTGGATCAATTAGTCGAAACTTGCAGAATGATTGGTCCTGTCTCGTGCGCTCGCGTTCTGTCTCCGTTTTTCGATCCAAAGGCGGAGGCCGTAGTCAACTTGGCCAACCGCTTAGCTCTTCCCCGCACAGTCATTGGTTTGGTTCCCGGACAGGATGAATCCTCTACTTTCCCGTTTAAGACTCCTCCAGCAGCACTACGCGCCCAGGCCGCGACAATCGCGGTCGAAGGCGCCACCAGAAAATTGCACGCCAAATGGCTCGAACTGGATTTGCCAGAAAACCAACGGTTGACCCTCACCGGTAGTATAAATGCCACGCGTCAGGCTCTTTGCTCAACCAACAACATCGAAGTGGGCATAATACGAGTTGAGCCCTCCTCGACCTCGGATCGGCTCCATTGGAAAAAAGCTCCGCTACCGACTCACTCTGACTCGCCCGATTACGAGGCCCCGGGACTTGGCAACCGCGCCCTTCTGCATGCGCGTTTGGCTAACGATGGCTGGCTCCTAGGCAGGCTGTTCGGAACCCCGTGCCAATCCGGCTTGTGGCGAGCCACACTTTCCCGAGCAGAGGGAGACAGCATAACCTTTCAGCTATCGCTGGCTCCCGATGGTCAATTTAGTCAAAAACTGGAGTCCGCCGATCAGTTTATTCGTTCGTCAGGTCTGCAACTGCGCCTTTTCCGCGACACGACTCACGCGCGCTGCTGGGTGCAAAATGATTGGCTAATTGAGCTAACCCATATCGGTGCCGTAAATGCAGCCCCCTTCATCGCGCTGTTTCGCGGCGACGCCACCGAGGAAGAAGAGATGGCGTTTCTTACCTTCTTGCATGAGGGGATTACAGACATCGCGCCTCAGCTCGCTGCACACGCACGTTCAATCAAGGCCGCTGCCAATTCCAACTCAGCCCCCCCCATTCCGGAGGTAAGCGTGGATGTTGCGGCACTCGCGCCCTCTGATGGAACAACATCGAACGATGCACGCGCCGACACCGGCGCCGACGCCACCTCGCGTGGGCGTCGCCTTGCCGAAGTGCTTCATCGCTTGCTCAAGCAATTTGAGGAGACCCCCGACCCTGTGAGATCACGGTCGGCCGTAACCCAATCCGAACAAGATGATCTGCCGGACGACGAGGCCGTGGCCGATACTGAGGACACTGAGCAAACACGCGCCGTGCACGCCACCGAGCGTTCGCTACATCGTTTGCGCGAGACCGTGCGCGAACATCTCGGTGGTGACATTGCCTCTGCTGCTAAACGGTCACTCTGTTCACTTTGGCTGATCGTTGAACTTCGCACTCACCTCCGAGGCAATGACGACAATACTGCCGCTTTCCAGTTTCTCCGGGAGTGGTTTCTGCAAACCTCACGGGCCTGCCGATGCCAGTCAGATACTGTCCCCCTGGATGAACGGATGATCATCGTCGCTGGCCTGCTTGGTCTAACGGAGCCCGGCTCGGGGCGAGTAGGATTACACGAGGCGATGGAGGACTTCTTCGCCAATCCGGCTACCCAGGCTCATTTCAATTCCGCCACTCGCGTGCCGCCCCTTTATTCCCGGCTCCTTCCCCCGGGTGGGGACATAAATTCCGGAATCAGTTCAATCCGATCCGCCCGAACTCGCCGCCAGGAAATCGCCATCGTGCGAGATTGTGCCACCCAGCGTCAGACTCCCCCAAACGATTTGAGCGTATTCAAATCAAGTGACGGCAAGGCTCTCCATGAACTCTTAGTCAGCAAACAGACGAAGGTGTGCTTAAAGGAACTTAACCCGGATCGTCAGCGTTCTGGATGCCCCCACTGCTACATGACGATTTCACCGGCGGCAGTTGCTACAATACGCATCCAGCGGCTTGGTCGTTGCATCAACTGCCAGAAGTTCATCTACGACCTATCCCCGAGATCATGATGCCTCTGGATAAAACAACAGAGTGGCCTACCGGACCCTACCTCATCCCGGCCATGACGCCGCGCACGGGCGGCGTGGATTTTCTCGGGCTCCGCCAGGTCAATCTTGAGCTGACCACCGCATGCCTACCCGGTATCAACAACACGACCAAGCTCGTTCGACCCTTCTCCGTTTTAGCCTGGATCCATTGGCGCTTTCACCAAGCACTCGAAGAGTCGAGTCGGCGCCGCGCGGCACAAGCCGACATCCGAGCCTTTCAAGATAAAGCGGAGCTTTTGTTCACTTGGGGGCATCAACGACAAAACTTCGTCGGCATTCCTGGCCTGAAAACGCCCCCACCTGCGGCTCAACCGGGAGGATGGGTGGATTTGTCTTTCAAGTCGTGGGACCGCACCGCTCGAAACACCAGCCTCCAAGCCCCTGTGCAGTATGGTCCCGCTATGAAAGAGGGTTACGGATTGGGTTTTCTTGAATCTGTCGAATCCTCTCTTTTTCGTGTTACTCCCGCGGGCAAGGATCTGGCCCTTAGCCTCGACCGCCGACTGGAAAAATCGGAAGCCTATCCACTACTCATCAGTCTCGACCGAAACAAGGGTAAGCCCGCCGATGCCGACGCTCTGCTCAAGGCATGGCACGCGTCCCAGCCTTCTGAGCCCGAAGCTAAGATTTTCCGTAACGCGCTTTTCGATCCCACCAAGATCGAGAGCACGGATATTCTGGGACGTCGCAGTGCCATGATCTTTGCTATTCTGGAAGTGTTGCGCCGGTCCAAGCGCGGTCTTTCTGAGGAAGAGATTCGTTTCGCGCTCGTTTGGCATCGTCTGCCTAAGGGCCAGGCTATTTCGCTCTCCGGCGGTCCTGCGCGAGTTACCCTGCACTGGAAGATACTCCAGATACGTCAAGCCCAGCGAGTCGCATTGGAGTCCTTGCTTACCTGGTTCGAGGATAAGCTTAAATCAAACGAATCTAGTCTCGAAGCTATTCATAGCCGGTTGCGTGAAGCGCTCGACAAAGACGCCTTCAGCAGGGGCGGCAAGGGCACCTGTGCTGCTGCTCTTGCGAAGTTCTGCCGTCCCTTCAGTTCTGAAGCTGATTACCTATCAAAATGCGCGCACGGCCATGAGTCCGACGTGCTCACTATCACGCTGACGTTGCTCAACACGGAAAGAGAGCCGGCGGATACCATTCCTGAAATAACCGCTTTGCTGGTGGGTGTCGTAGCGTGGTTTCGCTGGATAGCCCAAGATGAAACTCATCGGGAATTTCTCACGCTTGGAGGGGTCGAGCGAGTCTCACTTTGGCACCTGAATGAATCGTTTCAACGGTTCGCCGACCGCCCGATTTCTGAATGGATGGAGGACCTCGTTGAACGATGGATCATCGGGCAGCACCTTCGTGTAGCCACGCTCCGTTCCGATGGTGGAACCCAGCGTCTGCGGTTTGGATTTGGGGAAACGGGTTTAGAGTTCTACGCCGATAAACCTTCGGCTCCCAACCTTACCCAAGACCATTTAGCGGCCGTTCTTTCGCTGATGGATAACTGCGGGCTCATTCATTTTGCTACCGACACTTCCACCTATTCCGTTAGCTGAAATACAAGCTTTCAACACCGTGGAGCGCCGAGTTTCCAATCAGTTCCCAGACCTACGAGAGTCTTTGCGAGCGATAGCCGAGCTGTGCGGCCGGGCGGCTTTGTAGTCTCGGCGCGGAAGGCTTCGATGACGACCCTCGCATTAGAGGTCAAAGCTCTCGGCGAAGCTTCAGGAGAAATGGCGTAAATGTGCCGCTTCCACTCACACCCTCAGTAACTCCGCCCACCTCGTCGTGTAGCACCGGCTGAGGTTACCTTGGCGCATTCCCCAAGAAGGGGACTGCGCTCCCGCCGATCCAAGCCGCACGGTGCCTCTGCTACAGTCCCGATTCACGCGATCCAAGGTTGCCATTAGCTTCTGCCGACGTGAGACCACCTCCGGGCTTGGCGCCTCAAAGCTGCTCTGGATTTCCGTCTCGGGTCGAAGATCTGACACCAACCCCCCCACTTTACGGAAGCGGTAACCAGGGCGGTGGATTGCCCGCAGCAATGCTGCCGCCACAGTGCCACCTTCGAGGCCCACGCGCAGCAGACGTTGCCCGGCCGTCTGCGCTTTCTGCAATATGTCGACGCCAGCACGATATCGTGGTGGCGTGAGCGTATTGAGCGCGGAGCAGTTTTACTGGGCAAGGTCGCAGAGAAAGCGAAGGTGACAATGCCGCAGATGGGATTGGCTCCGATTGCCGTTCCCATGCTCACCCAGGAAGACTGCGACTACCGGACGCAGCGTGAAGACGTGGTCAATCAGGGAATGGTGGCGAGCTTGGCAGCGGCAAAAGCCCTGCATGAGATTTATACTTATCGTGGCGGCCAACTTTGGCGGCACGAGTTCGCTGCGTTCTCTGATTATTGTCGAGCACGTTGGGGGTATGGTAAGTCGCAAGCCTATAGGTTGGTCAAAACCGGGGACATCTACCTTGAGCTTGAAACCACTCGTCCCACCCAGTCCACAATTGTGGAGTCGCCGCTTCCGCGAACGGAATCGCAGCTTCGACCACTCCAAGCCTTGCCAAAGGAAAAGCGTGCGGAGGCATGGTGGAGCCTAGTCGAGTCTTCGCCAGCTGAACTCACCGCCAAGGTGGTGGGCATGCATGTTAAAAAGCTGCTGCCTAAGACCGAGGATCACGGCGCCGGCAGAGTGAAGCGGCGGGCGGCAAAGGGGATCGAGTTAGAGCGGTGTCTTTTGAGTTTAGAAAAGGCGATCCAAGGACTTCCGACTGCGACGCAGATCGCTAGGCATATTGACGCGATCAGGCACTTGGGACAACGCCCCACGGGGTAGTTCTTTATAGTTGGCGGGCGCGAGTCCCGTCCTGCACCGGCGCAGATTCTCCCAAGGGGGCAAGAAAACCGGGTGCGGCGTAAAGGGCGGTGAGGGTGAGGCGAAGAGACATGCGGATGCCAAGTGATCACGCGAAGGCAGGCGCAGGGCAAATCTTGTTCGTCGAGATCGAAGCCTTGAAGGCACCGGCGCGCGGATCTGCTGGGGTTCGTGTGCGTGGGTGCCAGTTGATGCGGGGTAATGTCGCCGGTAGCGGCGTTCGATCATCACGGACTCCATCTTCCCCGTTGCCTAAGTCAGTATTTTGGAATTTGTCCTTATTGGTTTTCAGTATCGCATAACCACCCAGCCTTTTCGGCGAATCTCCACTGATCATGAGAAACCTACTGCGCTCAGTTGCTCTCATTTTCTCGCTGCTGATTCTCTCATTCTTGGCATGGCGAAATGCCGAGCTTTTAGGCATTTCAGTTCTACCGTATCAAACGACTCAGTCCAGAGTTAGCATTCCGAGTCATGAGAAGCCGAGTGATGCAAAGGTTACTGACACTTCTGCACCTACGCAGGAGCCCACTGCACCCCATCAAGGAACTTCCAGCGCTGGCAATGCCAGCACTTCACTGTCTGCGGGAGATCCGCCTCCGTTACCGCCAGCAACCTTGAGGCAAATCGCCGCTATACTTGAAGCAAAGGAACGACGCACCCCGACAGAGAGAAAAATTGACTCTCAGCTGCTGGTGGCGAATGACCAACGTAAAGGCGTCTCAGCCCCTGGTGCGGCACCGCTGGTGGCCCCGTCTTTTGATCATGATTCTGCTGGGCGCATTCTCACCGACATTAAGGCCGATGTAACTGAGCGTTTGCTCAGCAGCATCACCGAGCATGGCGGTGTTGTGGTAAACCATTTTGCCCAACATCGGGCCATACGTGCTTGGCTGCCACTGGACGAAATCACCGGCATCGCAAATCTCTCCGAGGTCGCATTTATAATGCCGGCGGTTCGTGCGGTTACCAACAAGGCCAACACCTCTGAGGGGGATGTAACGCATAAGGCGGTGAATGCCCGCGCAACCTATAGTGTGAGCGGTGCGGGCATTAAAGTTGGAGTGCTTTCCGATAGCGTGGACTACCTCTCAACGGTAAAGGCGTCCGGGGATTTGCCTGCCACTGTCACCGTGTTGCCCGGTCAGGCAGGGAACGAGAACGGAGCGAAATCCGGTGAAGGGACGGCGATGTTGGAAATCGTCTATGACCTGGCCCCCAGCGCCTCTCTCTATTTTGCGACTGCGTTTACTGGCCCCGCCGCTTTTGCAGAAAACATCCGAGCCCTTCACGCAGCGGGTTGTCGTGTCATTATTGATGACGTAGGTTACTTCAACCAATCACCATTTCAGGATGATGTTATAGCCAAGGCGGTGAATGAGGTCACCGCAGCTGGAACACTTTATTTTTCTTCAGCAGGAAATTCTGGAAATAAAAATGACGGAACTAGTGCCTGCTGGGAAGGTGACTTTGTCCAAGGCAGCACTATGACAGTGGGCGGGGCCTCTCGTCCGATTCAGCGTTTCGGGGCGCTCGCTTACAATGTGCTTTCTGGCGGAGACGACCGCGCCGACCTTTTTTGGGCTGATCCTTTGGGTGCCTCAGGAAATGACTACGATCTTTTTATACTCAATTCGTCTGGGTCTGTAATAAGCCAGTCCACCAATTCTCAATCTGGTAGCCAAGACCCCTACGAATGGGTTGGCTCCGTTGCTACTGGTAGCCGGATCGTAGTCGTAAAATACTCAGGCGCTGACCGTTTTCTACATCTTGAAGTAGGGCGCTCAGAACTTTCAGTTAGCACCGACGGTATTACACGTGGTCAATCTTGCGCCGTTAACGCATTCTGCGTGGCCGCAGTTAATGTAGCGACCTCCTACCCCAGTGCTTTTGAAGGAGGGTCCAAGAACCCTGTAGAAGACTTTAGTTCTGATGGCCGACGCCGGATGTTCTTTAACGCGGATGGCACACCTTACACTCCGGGAAACTTCTCATCCACCGGTGGCGTTGTGCGCAACAAGCCTGATCTTGCAGCAGCCGACGGCGTGCAGTGTGCAACTTCCGGGTTTAATCCATTTTATGGCACATCTGCCGCTGCTCCGCATGCCGGAGCCATAGCAGCGCTTCTTCGGTCTTACAATAGTAGTCTTACCACAGATCAGTATCGCAGTATACTGACGGCATCGACGTTGGACATAGAAGCTCTAGGTTCGGACCGTGACTCCGGTGCAGGTATAGTTATGGCGGACAAGGTGCTCGCGGCTGCTCCGGCGCCCCAGTCACCCACCATCACGAGCTTCAACCCAACCAGTGGCACGGTGGGGCAGTCAGTTCTGATTACCGGCACAAAGTTTACCGGCACCACAAACGTAAGTTTCAATAATGTCGCAGCCACAGCATTCTCAGTGAATAGCAGCACTCAAATCACTGTCATGGTTCCTGCAGGTGCCTCGACGGGGGTGTTAAAAGTAACAACGCCTTCCGGCACTGCTACCAGTTCAGGAAGTTTTACCGTCACCCCTTCTCCGGTTATCTCCAGCATCACTCCCGCTTCTGGTGCCGTCGGAACCAGCGTGGTTATTTCAGGCAGTTTTTTTACAGGTGCTTCCGTGGTGAAGTTCAACGGTGTGAACTCAACTTTTACGGTTAATAGTGCGAGTCAGATCACCGCCACGGTGCCAACTGGAGCTACTACAGGACGCGTAACCGTAACCGTGGGGGCAACTACAGCCACAAGCCCGACTAACTTTACGTTAATTACCTCTCCCATAATTAGCTCCCTCACTCCATCTGCGGCCGGTATTGGGTCGTTGGTTGTGTTATCTGGTGCCAATTTCTCCGGAACCACCTCAGTTAAATTCAATAACATTTCCGCCTCATTTACAGTTAATAGCGCGAATCAAATTACAGCCACCGTTCCCTCTGGTGCGACCACGGGAGCCGTCTCAATCACCAATGCCTTTGGAACTGGAACTGGACCTAGCTTCACTGTTGTGCCCACCCCCACCATAACGAGTTCAAGTCCTGCATCCGCCGCGGTTGGTTCAACGGTCATAATCACCGGGGTTAATCTGACGGGAGCTACTTCCGTGACATTTGGTGGAATCGCCTCACTTAACTTTACCGTTCTTTCCGATACTCAGATTTCCGCTGTGGTCCCGACGGCGGCGGCTACAGGAGTTATCAGGGTTATCACTCTAGGCGGCACGGCTACGAGCACTGCAAGCTTTACTATAATAGGTCCGCCATCTAACAATAACTTTGCCAGCGCCCAGTTAATCAGTGGCACCTCTGGCTCGGTATCAGGCTCGAATGCAGGTGCAACCCGCGAAATCGGAGAACCCATTCATGCGGGCAACGTAGGGGGACGTTCCATTTGGTTTCGCTGGATAGCCCCTTCCAACATGACTGTGCGATTCACTACTTTGGGTAGCGCTTTTGATACTCTCCTTGCGGTTTACACGGGGAATAGCGTTTCATCCTTGTCACCAGTTGCGGCAAGTGACGATGCGGATGGTTTAACCACAAGCTCCGTCGCTTGGGTAGCGATATCGGGAACAACTTACTACATCGCCATAGATGGGAGAAGTGCAGGTGTCGGATCTGAAACAGCAAACGGTGCAGCCACCGTGGCCTGGTCAGCTACCACTTCACAACCGGCGCTTACCAGTTTTTCACCTTTGGCTGGAGTCGTGGGCTCAACTGTAACATTAACGGGGGCTAATTTCACCGGAGTGACGGCGGTGCAGTTTAATGGTATCAACGCGACATTCTCTGTAGCAAATGCCACCACCATTAATGCCACTGTTCCTAGTGCAGCTACGAATGGTCCGATTACAATTCGCTCAGCCGGTGGTGTAGCTGTTAGCGCAGCCGCTTTCACGATTAATGCCGTGTTAAACAACGACATGTTCGTTAATGCCCAAGTAATCACCACCGGCACCGGCAGTATCTCTAGTTACAATACCGGGGCAACTAAAGAGGTGGGAGAGCCTTCTCATGCGGGCAATGCCGGGGGAAAGTCGGTCTGGTTTAAATGGACTGCACCAGCTTCAGGTGTGGTTGAATTTCATACCGATAATAATTCATTCGATACGTTGCTGGCGGTTTATACCGGATCGGCTGTCGGCTCACTTTCGGTAATTGCTTCTAATGATGATGCACTGGCAAATAACGCAAGTCAGGTGTCCTTTACTGCTTCGGTCGGGGTGGTGTATCGTATTGCAGTGGACGGCTACAGCGGAGCTGTAGGCACGTTTAATCTCCTGTGGAGCACCGGTTCGCCTCCTCCCACAATCACCAATTTCGTTCCCTCGTCAGACGGAACAAGTGTTGTGATCACGGGATCTAACTTTCTTGGAACCACTGCTGTCTTGTTTGGCGGCGTATCTGCTACTTCTTTCACGGTAAACAGCGCTACTCAAATTACCGCGGTTGTGCCTGCCGGAGCAGTTTCTGGGGTCATATCAGTGGTTGCTCCGGGTGGGACAGTGGCGAGTGCAGACGTGTTCACGGTCAAATCACCGCCTGCGAATGATAGCTTCGCGAACCGATTTACTCTAACAGGGAACTCGGCTCTAATTTGGAGCAATAACGCTTTCGCTAGCATTGAGTCCGGGGAACCTTCACATGCTTCGATTTTTTCTCAAAAATC